>RKSB01000025.1 GCA_007571095.1 K189A clade bacterium
GTCAGGGGCTTCAGGCGTTCGCCTTTGCCGGCTGCCAGGACGACTGCCTTCATGACCCAAGCCGACTGAGCCGAGAGGCAACAGCCGGGCGCAGTTGGCCAACAGACCAGTCAAGGTAATTCGGGCAAATGGTGCTCAGATGATTCTCCAGATAGCCGAGCACTCGGGGCATACAGGCGAGGTAGTTGTGCCTGTTTTCCTGAACGTGAAGACGGGCAAAAATGCCCATCGCCTTGAGATGACGTTGGCTGACAGTCAGCTTCGCCCAGCGAACAAAGCGGTCTGCGTCAATCTTCAGACCGCAAACAAAGGCCAATTGTTGACGAAAAAACTCAAGCCGGCGCAAGACTTGCTGCTCCGGCCAGTCGATGTAGCAATCCCACAGGAGTGAACCGACATCATAGGTCAAGGGCCCAATCAGAGTGTCCTGGTAATCGACAATACCCGGAGTTCCAACGTCTGGCTGCACCATCAGGTTGCGGCTGTGAAAGTCTCGGTGCACGCAGACTCTGGGTTGCTCGGCAATTGTATCCAGCAACTCCTCGCAGAGAGCAGGCCAGAAGGCAGGTAGCGAAAGATGAAGCCAGGCCTCGACACACCAGCGTGAAAACAGCTCGAGTTCGTCTGAAAAACGACCTTGACTGTACTCGGGTATGCGCGAGTCATGCGGACGGCTGGCCAGCCTGCATAAGGCCAGCAGGCCCTTCGAATACATCTCATCGGCCCTGTCGGGAGAGGCTTTCAGCATATCCAGCCAGGTCTGCTCGCCCAAATCAGAGACCGCAAAATAGCCGTCGGCCAGATTCATCGCATAGATCACCGGTACCTTCAGCCCGCAGGCCAAATACCAGCCGGCCAGAGCAGCAAACTGACCGTTGTTCTCCGTTTGCGGAGGTGAGTCAATGAGAATCACCGAACCGGCATGCGTCTTGACTCGAAAAGCCAGTCGATTGCTGGCATCGGACGGTATTGGCTCGGCCGGCCACTGAAAGCCAGTCAGTGCAGCATGTTGAAACTCGACGGATTTGGCCCAGAGCAACAGGCCGGAGCGAGGCTCTCTCGGTTGTGTATCAGTTGAGTCTGCCTTTATCAATCGGCTTCCGGAATGGCATAATCTGGCATTCTCGGGTTCTCCATTCAATCCACTCATTAATCCACTCAGACAGCCTCTGTCACTCGTGAGCATTCACAAGCCAGCCATATTCCTGCTATGGCTGGCGGCGGCATTCGCAAGAGCCGAAGCCAGCGAGCAGACAGATTTGATGGATGTCTGCCGCCAGGACAAACATATCGAAGACCGGAACATGGCTTCACCCGTTGTTGTCAGAGCCAGCCGAATGACTTTCAATTTTAACGAAAAATATCTGACTGGCGACAACATATCGGTTTGTCAGGACGGCGGCATTCTGGAAGCACAAAGCCTGACCTACAACCTGAAAAGCGACCTTCTGGACTTGTCCGATAACATCAGCCTGACTGTCGGCGAACTGACGCTCGGAGGCAGCCGAGGTCACATCGACCTGAACGACAGATCCATTCGGCTTGAACAGGCCAGCTACAGGTTTGATCAGGACGAAGGCATCTCCTACTATGGCGAAGCCGAGACGATCAGCTACGAAAATGAAACTCTCTCTGCGGTTGATGCCTGGGTCACCACCTGCGAACCGGACAAGCCCGACTGGTCGGTTGCCGCCAGGCGACTCGAACTGTCTCAGGATGATCTGTGGATCAAAACCCGGCATATTCTTCTGAAGGTACGAAAAGCGCCCATTTTCTATCTGCCCTGGTTGTACTTTCCGCTCAATTCTGATCGAAAGAGCGGATTTTTGCCACCGGAAATCGGTGTGTCGGACGGTGGCCTGGAGGTGGCGACACCCTATTACTTCAATCTGGCACCCAACTATGACGCCACGCTGACTCCGAGGTGGCATTCGCACAGAGGCCCTCAGGTCGAGGCCGAGTTTCGCCATCTGTCCAGATATTCGATCAATGAACTGACCGGCCATCTGATCTTTCAGGACAAGCTGTTCAGGGACGAGCAAAGGGAGGAAGGCAAGGACCCTGATACCGAGCGCTGGTACTGGAATTGGAAGCACAGCGGACAGTGGGGAAACCGCCTGTACACCCAGGTTGACTACAGCCGAACCAGCGATATCGAATACCTCAACGACTTCCGCAGAAGCACTCGAGTCAGAAATCGCGACAATATCAGCCGTTTTGCCCGTATCGGCTACCGCTACAAGAGCTGGGACCTCAGCCTGAATACTCAAAGGTTTCGGTTTCTTGATGACCGGTTGCAACAGCCCTATGACCTGGTCTCGGAATTGAACCTGAACCATTTCGCCGAGTACCGAAAGGGCTGGCAGTTGGAGGCCAGTGCCAACCTCACTCACTTTCGGCGCAACACCTCGGGAATCACCGATTTCATCGGTGCTTTCACCGGTCGACGTTTGAGCCTGCGCTCGGTCCTGTCCCACCAGCGAAAATTCGCCGCCGGCAGTCTCCGTTTTCGTCTCGGCTGGCGACACAATTACTACGACACGCACAACTCCGTTGCCGCCCAGCGTACTGACCGAAGTGGCTCCGGCGGTCCCCTGTTCAGCATCGAGAGTCGGCTAAGTGCACAGAGATACGGTACTTTCCGGCAAAGCAGGTATATTCAGACGTTGGAGCCTCGCATCTACTACCTCTACAGCAACCCCAGTTCGCACCAGCAGAGGAGGCCGCTGTTTGACACCAAGGAGTATGCTCCGTCCTTTGAGTATCTGTTTCGAGAGAACACCTTTGTCGGCAGCGACCGCATCAACGATGCCAACCGGCTGGCCATAGGCGTGACCACCCGTTTTCTGAATGCCCAATCAGGCCATCAATGGGCAAGCCTGAGCCTGGGCAGCGGTGTTAACTTCACTCCGCCCAAGGTCGGGCTGAATGACAATGGGCCAACCTACGACGGCAGTCTGGCTCCACTGATCGGCAACGCCTCGCTTGCCTTCTCAGAACGGCTGAAATTCAGCCTTCAATGGGTATATGATCGGGGCGAAGCCGACAATGCAGAATTGTCCGCAGGCACTCATCTGAAATTCGAAAAAGGACGGCTGTTCAATGTCGGTTTTCGTAAGAAAAACTCACACGAGCAAGTGAGCCTGTCGGGTTTTTTGCCGCTCTCTCAAAACTTTCATCTGGTGGGTTCATGGCGCTACGACCTGGACACTCAAAAAGATACCGAAAGCCTGTTTGGCTTCGAATACAGGGATTGTTGCTGGCGATTTCGCATCGGTGTACATTCGGTGCTGGAGGAGGACGGCCTGTTCTCCCGCTCGGAAAATATTTTCTTTGTGGGTTTTGAACTGGTCGGTGTCGGGGGTAACATAGACTCACTGTCCAACCGTCTTTATAGAAGATTGATTTATGGCTTTGAAAAGGAATAGTCGACCGGAACAGAAATCGACCGGATTTATGCTGGGTTTTTTGCTGGCATTGTCTGGATGCTTGTGGGCGGATACCGAACCCATCGACCGAATTGTCGCCATTGTCAACTCTGATGTCATTCTGGAATCCGAACTCGAGGATCGAATTCGGGCAATTAAAAGTCGCCCCGGTGACCTGCCGCCGGAAGATGACCTGCAAAAGCAGGTGCTCGACCAGCTGATTCTCGACAGCATTCAGCTACAGATGGGTGCCAAATCCGGTATTCGGGTTGGTGATGAGGATTTGACTCGCGCCATTCAGGCCATGGCCTCCGGCAACAACATGACCTTCGAGCAGCTTCAGGAAGAATTGGTAAACGAGGGGATGGACTATCAATTCTTTCGAGAACAGGTTCGGCAGGATCTGATCATTCAGGAAGTGCAGCGCTGGCAACTGAGTCGGCGCATTCGGGTAACTCCGGACGAACTCGATGCCTTCATCGACTCAGAAGCAGGCCGGAAAGTGATCTCGGATGACTATCTGCTCGGACACATACTGATTCCAGTCGAGCGAAGAGACAGTCGTTCCAAAATCGACAAGGCCAAAGAAACAGCCTTCGGGCTGTATCGAGAGATCAAGGACGGTGGTGACTTTCGAGAACTGGCGGAGGAGTATTCCGGCAGCAGTCGTACGGCCCAGGGCGGAAGCCTCGGCTGGCGCAAAGCCGACGAAATTCCCGATCTCTTCGCAAAACAGGCCGTTGAAATGGAGGTCGGGGATGTGCTGGAACCCTTGCGAAGCGACAGTGGGTTTCACATTGTCAGCATGCTGGATAAACGGGGGCCAAGTACCGAGATAGAGCAACAGTACAATGTTCGGCATGTTCTGATCAAAACCTCGGAAATACTTGACGGACGGGGTGCTCAAAAGCTCAGCCAGGACATCTACCGGAGGGCAAAAGCGGGCGAGGATTTTGCTGAACTGGCGAGACTCTATTCAGACGATCCGGGCTCTGGTCTGGCCGGCGGTGAACTGGGCTGGGTAACCAAAGAGTCGCTGGTGCCTGAATTCGCTGCTACCGTGGAAGCGGCCGAAATCGGCGAGTTCAGCGAACCCTTTGAAACTGAATATGGCTGGCACGTTCTACAGGTACTCGACGAGCGAGAACACGACATCAGTCAGGACAGCCGCAAACAGAAGGCTCTGGACTATCTGAGGAACCTGCGTTTTCAAGAGGAACTCAAGAACTTCCTGACCGATATTCGAAACGACGCCTACATCGAAATCAAATAAATGAGATTGGCCCTTACACCGGGGGAGCCTGCCGGCATAGGGCCGGATATTGCACTTCAACTGGCCAGCCGAAAAGCCTC
>RKSB01000165.1 GCA_007571095.1 K189A clade bacterium
GCGCTGGCGACAGCGAGCTTTGAGGCCGCCAGACAAACGGTTTCGGCATGGATCAACGCACCCAATGCTTCGTCGGTCATATTCACTCGCGGTACCACCGAGGCGATCAATCTGGTCGCCCAGAGCTTTGGCGGCCATCACTTCAAGCCGGGCGATGTCATTCTGCTCACTGAAATGGAGCATCACTCCAACATAGTGCCCTGGCAGCTGATTGCCGACCGCACCGGTGCCGTGATTCGAGTCATACCGGTTACGCCAACCGGCGAGCTGAATCTGGATGAGTTCGATCAGATGCTTTCAAAGGGTGTTCGCCTGCTGGCGATGACCCATGTATCCAATGTTACAGGCACCATCAACCCAGTCGCCGAGATGATTGATCGAGCGCATCAGCAGGGTGCTTTGGTGCTGATAGACGGTGCCCAGGCGGCTGCTCACATGGCGGTCGATATACAGGCACTGGATTGCGATTTCTACGCCTTTTCCGGCCACAAGATGTTTGGTCCGACCGGCATCGGCGTGCTTTACGGCAAAAGCCACCTGCTGGAGGCCATGCCACCCTGGCAGGGCGGCGGCGAAATGATCGAGCAAGTGAGCTTTGCCGGCAGCACCTGGAATCAACTCCCCTTCAAGTTTGAGGCGGGCACCCCCAATATTGCCGGTGCCATCGGTCTGGCTGCCGCCGTTGACTATCTTCAGCAGCTGGATCACGAACTGGTCAGCGAACACGAGCAAAGGCTGACAGACCTGACCCTGGCCGGGCTTCGGCAGATAGACGGCATTCGTCTGATTGGCGATGCCGAGCACCGCCTGGGTGCTGTCTCCTTTGTGCCGAAGGCTGGCCATGCGCACGACATAGGCACGTTGTTGAATGAACAGAAGGTTGCGGTTCGGTCAGGGCATCACTGTGCCATGCCGCTGATGGCAGCACTGGGTGTCAGCGGCACTGTGAGAGCTTCGTTTTGTTTTTATAATACGGAATCGGATGTCGACAGATTGCTGCAGGCGGTAGCCAAAGCCTGTAGTTTTCTGTGATTTCGGCGATTGACGAGGAATAGCATGACAGTCGAAACCTACTCCAACCGGCCACCGGTTCAAATGACTCAGGCCGCCCTTGACCATGTGCGCGGGCAGATGTCGAAAAACAACGCCGCCGCCCTGCGTTTTGGCGTAAACAAGAGCGGTTGCTCCGGCTATATGTATGTGCTCGACTTCGTTGACGAGGCGCAACAGCAGGATGCCCAGGCTTCTCAGGCCTTTGAGGTGGGCGACGGGGTCACAATATATATCGACAGCCAGTTGCTGCCCATTCTGCACGGCACTCGAATAGACTATGTGACCGAAGGCCTGAACGCCTGCATGAAGTTTGAGAACCCCAACGCTCAAGGGGAGTGCGGTTGCGGCGAAAGCTTTACCGTCTAGCCGAATGCCAGCCAGCCAGATATCCGAAAGACGCCTTGTTCCGGTACTCAGGGACTGTTCGGCAAGACTGGTGCCGAGTGGCACCGAAGTGACTATTCCCCGCAACAGTTTCGTCACGCTGACCCAGTCTCTGGGCGGTGCCTACACAGTCGTGGTCAATGGCAACATGGCCCGAATTGACGGCACAGATGCCGATGCACTCGGCATGGAACCCCTTCGCATCGACTATGCCGAAGACGACTCGGGCGAGGTCAACGAAGACAATCTGTGGACCGCCCTCAGCACCGTCTATGATCCGGAAATTCCGGTCAATCTGGTCGATCTCGGGCTGATTTACCGATGCGAAGTCGAGCGTCGGCAAGAGCAAAATCTGGTAAGAGTGGAGATGACCCTGACCGCCCCTGGCTGCGGCATGGGACCTGTACTGGTGGCCACGGTCAAAGACCGGCTTGAGCGAGTACCCAATGTCCATTCGGCCGAGGTGACGCTGGTGTTCGACCCGCCCTGGGACCGCAAGATGATGTCCGAGGTCGCCCGCCTTGAGCTCGGCATGTTTTGATGGGAGCGGCTCCAGACACTCGCCTGTTTGATCAGGTCCCCTATGGCCAAAGCATTCAGGCCGCCGAGATTATCGACACCTTCTCTTTTCTGGATAACTGGGAAGATCGTTACCGCTACATTCTCGATCTCGGCAAGGCATTGCCCGAGCTACCGAATGAACTGCGTACTCAGGACTCCATCGTCCACGGTTGCCAGAGCCGAGTTTGGCTGGTCGCCGAAACGGCTGCCGACAGTGGTGCCTTAAGGTTTGCCGCCGACAGTGACGCCCTGATCGTTCGAGGGTTGATCGCCATTGTGCTGGCCGCCTTGAACAACAAGTCGCCAGCCGAGGTGGCCGAGTATGACATGGAAGGCTATTTTGAAGGCCTGGCCCTGTTGAGCCACCTAAGCCAGGTGCGCGGCAACGGCCTGCGGGCACTACTCGCCAGAATAAGACAAACCGCCGCCGCCTTGAGTTGACGAGCACTCGAGCATTCTCAGCCTGTCTTTTCCAGGCCTTCCTGCCACTTCGTCTGTATTAAGCTGGCCACGACAGCCACCAGCAGGGAAAACACAAAGGCCGGCCCCAGAACATAGAGTTGGTTCAAGGATGACGGCAGGTAATCCCAGACAAACACAGTGACGGTGCCGGTCAGGATGGACAGCAGAATGCCGGCACTCGTCAGTTTTTTCCAATAGAGCGAGAGTATTACCGAAGGCCCGAAGGAAGCCCCCAGCCCAGCCCAGGCGTAGGACACCAGATTGAATACATTGCTCTCGGGCCTGAGTGCTACCAGAGTAGCCACTCCCGCAATCACTCCCATCACAATCCGGTTGATTCGCAGCCTGTGCTCTTTTTGAACACCGATCAGATCGTCCGAAAAGGCGGCCGTCGCCACCAGCAGTTGTGAGTCAGCCGTACTCATAATGGCTGCCAGAACGGCGGTCAGGGCGATGCCGCCTATCAGGGGAGAGTAAAGCAACCCGACAAAGCTCAGGATGGCGGTCTCCGGGTCGGCCAGCACCATGTACTCTCTCGCACTCAGACCTATGGAGACGGCCGCCAGCATACAGATGAGCATCCAGAACAGATGCATGGGCATGGCCCGACGCCAGTGTTTCGGGCTGCCCATCGCCTTGTATCTTGCGAGCAGATGAGGCTGTCCGAAATAGCCAAAACCCCAGCTTAAGCCGGAGATGACCGCCACCATTCCGATGACGCCACCTGCCGGGCTACTCAGCGGGCTGTAAAAGCCCTCCGGCAGAGGCGGCGGGTTACTGGTGAGTGTGGCATTTCCGCCGGTCACAAGAAAGGCGGTAACCAGCAGAATAAAAATCATCAGCACCGCCTGAATGACATCGCTCCAGGAGATCGACAGAAAACCGCCCAGCAGGCTGTAGGGCAGGATCAGCAGGACGGTTACCAGCACACCCAGCCGATAGTCAAGCTCGAACACCTGTTCAAACAGCTTGCCGCCAGCGACCAGTCCGGTGGCCGTGTAGAGTCCGAGAAAGATGAGGATGGAAAAGCCGGAGACTCGGCGAATCAGCACGGGCATATTGAACGGCTGGCCGACCTGTTCACCGCTCACTCTAGCGGCGAAAAAGCCGGGTAGCGTCAGGCTGTCCAGCTGCTCACTCTGAATACGCAACCGGCGAGCTACAATCAGCCAACTGGCGAAGGCACCGGTTGCCAGCCCCAGTACCAGCCACAGCACACTGGCACCGACTCGATAGGCTTCGCCCGGCAGCCCGAGCATCAACCACCCGCTCATGCCGGTGGCACCCGCACTCAGGGCAACGATGAACCAGCCCATGCGCCGCCCGCCCAGAATGTAATCGCTGTTGTCCTGTACTCGGCGATAGCCTCGCCAGGCAAAAAAGGCCAGCAGGCCGACATACAGCAGCAGAATGACCAGATGCTCGATCATTCGTGCCCGATCAAAAGACGCAATGAAAAGGGCTTAAGCGACCGACTCCGGTATTGCCCAAGAGCTAGCCCGAAACCTTGAAGTCTTCGGCACTGTGCCGTTCGGGCACTCTGGTTTCTTCCGGCCCCCAGGACCGATTGACACGTCTTCCCCGCTCCACGGCCGGACGTTTCTCGATCTCCTTCGCCCATCGAACAATATGCTTGTAGGAAGCGGCATCCAGAAACTCGCCGCCCTTGTAAAAGTCGTGCAGAACCAGCCCGCCATACCAGGGATAGACCGCCATGTCGGCGATGGTGATCTCATCTGCAACCAGATAGGGCCGATCCGCCAGCCGCTTGTCCAACACATCCAGTTGCCGCTTGACCTCCATGGCGTAACGGTCGATGCAGTACTCGATTTTTTCCGGTGCATAGGCATAGAAATGCCCAAAACCGCCGCCCAGATAAGGCGCGCTGCCCATCTGCCAGAACAACCAGCACAGGCACTCTGCTCTTTCTGCATGTTCGCTCGGCAGAAAGCGACCAAACTTTTCGGCCAGGTACAGCAGAATGGCACCCGACTCAAACACTCGAACGGGCTTCGGAGTGCTGTGGTCAACCAGCGCAGGGATCTTGGAATTGGGGTTGATCTCGACAAACCCGCTGCCAAACTGGTCGCCCTCGCCGATGTTGATCAGCCAGGCATCGTATTCAGCCTCCTCAATGCCGGCTTCAAGCAATTCTTCCAGCATCACCGTCACCTTGACTCCGTTGGGAGTGGCCAGCGAATACAGCTGAAAAGGGTGCTCTCCTTTGGGCAGAGCCTTGTCGTGAGTTGCTCCGGCGATGGGTCGATTGATTTTGCTGAAGCGACCACCGCT
>RKSB01000120.1 GCA_007571095.1 K189A clade bacterium
GCCCCTGAAAGAGAACTTCGTATCATCCGAAGGCGATTCTGGTGGTGCGGCCTGCCCGGTTTGTGTCGTTTGATCTACCGGAAGACTCCGCTCTTCCCAATGCGCATAGGTTTGCCCGTTTGGCAATTTCCAGGCCGTACGACCATTTCCGTCACCGCCTTGAACAACTGATGCGGCTTGAGAGGGGCTTGAAAAGCCATAGTTCTCGAGAAAAACCAGAGCATCCTCGTCTTTCCGCAAGACACCCTCTTCGACCAGCCTTTTCCTCAAGGTCCTGCTACTTTTAGCCATTGAGGGGCTTTCCTTTATACGTGCTCTTGAGCCAGCCAGCACCACAAAGTCACCCGAAGGGCCGAGTGCCATGGTCGCCTCAAACCCTTTGCCCCTGAAAGCGAACTTCGTATCATCCGAAGGCGATTCTGGTGGTGCGGCCTGCCCGGTTTGTGCCGTTTGATTTACTGGCGCAGCCCGCCGCTCTCGAAAGAGGTCCCAGCCCAGCACGCCAACCAGAGTTTTGGCCTGATCGACGAATTCGTCCATGGTTTCTCGGTCGGCCCGAGGAAGCCTTCCGGCGTCATTGGCGGGGTTCATTTTATTGGGCAGGAACCACTCTGGATTTTTGCCGGCACTCTGAATCAGGCAACTCTCGACATAACGTGCGTGACTCTTGGTCAGTTCCGAATCTGTACTGACCAAGGCGACGGTATCTGTCCAAAATCCTTTTTTCTTGTCTGAATTGTGCCCTGACAATCTGTCATAGACATCTTCAGATTCGCCTATGTAAGCTTGTTTCTGACTATCGTCCTCTCCGATCAGGATATAGACACCCGTCTGTTTAATCTGGCTAAATTCGCCCGGAATTCTACGTAGTTGATTTCGGTGGAATGCCATCGCCTTTATGGGAGACATTCCGATAGTTGCGTCCCGAATGCCGTCGGAGTCGCCGTCGATAAGAAAAATTTTGATTAAACTCGATTTGCTCATGCCGTAACAGGTTGTCTGATTCGTGCGACTTTCTCAGAACCGAGGTGCTGGTAGTTGCGGCATCGACACCACTCCAAATCTTTGCTGTAAAGGGTCACGTCGCCACCCTGTACTACGTAATAAAAAGAGACACAGTAACCTGCCTTGCGCCTTACCCCTTATCGGGCGATTCCCTGGTCATGTAATTCTGAAAATCACAACAGAACAGTTTCGGCCTTAAAATTTCCCGACAGACCGCCGGTATCCTGTAGTTCCTGGTCTCCTGCGGTAGCTGTGCCTGAAGTGCTTCATTGCTTATGAGCGTAACTGCTTGCTTGCCTCTATACAGTAGAGGGGCACCGGCCAGCAGATGGGCATCGGCGACAATAAGAAGGTCATGCTCCCCAACCCCTTTTGTGCTGAAATTGTCGTCCACAATGCCCAGTTTTTCTTTTATCCTCAAGGCGGCCTCCAACGTATCATTTGAAACAGGCGAAATATAGGTGTCGTTAGCTTTCAAAAATTCTTTGCACTCCGGTGCTTTATGCTTGACTTCCTCGAATGCGGTTTGAGAAATAATCAAACGCTGCGCTGCAACTCCTGCCCAACCCAAACCCAGACCGACTCAAAGATTTGCTTTTCCACAGGCATAGTGTGCCAAGCCCAAATGATGCTTAAGGCATCAAGGACGTAGGGCATGGCCTCTCAAGGCCTCAAATTGCTTCAGCTTTATTCTGTCGAGAAAATCACTTGCCTTGTTGAGCGTAATGCGCTCGTCATTCAGTGCCGACAAAACCGCCTGTACGTAAGGTGCACCGAAAATTCGTACCGGTTCGGTGTGCCTTTGTCTCGACCCGTCCGCAGCCTGCTGCTTTGCCGCTACAGGCCCGATCTCCTTGTAAGCATCATAGTCTGCCGGCCTGATTTTGCCCTCTCTCAGCAGCCGCACTAAAATGACTTCCACGCTCACGCACAGGTGCCGACCCAAGGCACCAAAAGCGTCGTCATAATCCGTCGCGCTCTTTGGAATAGTGCCAACTTCGTCCAGTAGCTTGTCCGGCAACAGGCAGTAGCCCGCAAAACTGTTCGCCTCTTTTTCTTTTCCAGAATGGATGTGCGACGAGAAATTCCCGCCAAAATCCATTCGAGCCCTGTCATCATGCAGCAACAAGTGTCCCAACTCGTGAAAGAGGGTGAAAACCTGCCTCTTTTCATGAGTCTTCCTGACAAAAATGATCGGCATCTTTTCGCCCCGAATGGAAAACCCTTCCAAACCTTCCGTTTCGACACGCCACTGCCCCTGATAACCGCTACTCAGCAAGACAAAAAGCTGTTTGCGCTCCAGGAGTTTGCGGTAGGCCTTGAAGTCCAGGCGAGTGCTGACACCATCTATCCCCAGCCATTTTCTGGCTTCGAGTGCCTTGCCCTTGAGGGTCTCCCCCGTCAGTTTCGGCGGCTCAAATAGCGGTGCATTCGGGTCATTTTCTTCCAGCAGGTTTACATAAAAATCGCGATGTTTTTCCAAATTGCGGAGAAGCTTCGATAATTTACCGTCTCGGAGCATGTCCTGGTTGACCAGGGTGCGGAACGCCGGAGAATAAACCCGTTCGGGCTGCGGCACACCCTTTTCCAGAAAGAACAGCACGCCGTAACCAAAATGGTTGGCCAATTTCTGCAGTTGTCTGAACGTCAGCGCACCGGATTCCAGCCCTTGCCGTGTAATTTTCAACACTCCGGCCAGCTCTGGAATGCTGATGCCGGCCTCCATGCAACACCAGCTTACGCGCTCAAGGTTGATGCCCGTTATAGTTTCGCTCTTTGCCATTCCACAAACCTGATACAGCGCAGGGTTGGACTTGCCATCAGTTGCCTGTTGCCCCGATCGACTGCAAAAACAACTCCGCACTCCGCTCGTAAAGGAACCTCCTGCCGTAAGACAAGTTCATAGATCGTTATTTATTTCTAAACGATTTGCGTCATACAGTGCAATCTCCATACACCGCAACAGTACCGGTGCCTGGTAAAATCTCCTCGCCGTGACAGGAAGTGTCCGCCGATTTCAAGGCCAACCACCGTCCAACGCCTGGCGCAGTTCTCCGGTTACTTTCTCAGAACCGAGGCGTTGGTGACGAGTCCGGTGTCGCCACTTCCGCCGACAGCTTCATAAAACGCTCGTGTACATCCAGCCGAGTCTGATTGTGGTGATGAACGACAGCGGTTTCCCGGTCTATCCTCAGAGTGGCATCCTCCCGGGCATAGAATTCTGGCCAGACAGGCAGTTCATCCGAGTTGGGGTCACCCGTTTGGGCAAACTTGACCCAGTAGGCGTGCGTCAGCCTCATCACCTCAAAATCATCGTCTTCCCAGTCTTTCTGGGGCAGCCCAAAGACGTAGGGAATCTCGGCTGCATGGTAGGCGCCCAGCGTTCGACCATAGCCCTCCACATAAGGGGGGTGATCAAACAGATACATGAAAACTCTGCCCCCTGATGCCTCGGCCAGCCGAGCCCATGTTCTCGCCTCCCAGACAAAAAACTGATCCGACAACAGGCTCTGCTGAGCCCTCATCGGAGATTCGATGGCGTCATCCTCATACTCGAAGATAAAATCCTCCGCCATACCGCCTCGCTTCGCCCGAATCTGCCTGCGCCAGGCGTAGAGGTCAAGCTCCTCCAGGTTCGTCCACAGGGTGCTGCCTTCGTTGCCGTTGAAGCCGACCAGCAGATCGACATCGCGAGTTCGACCCTGCTCATGGAGAGTCCGCATCTGTTCGGGAAAGACATGACCATCGACAAAAATCATCCGTCTTGGCATTCTGACGGTCGATGGGTTGACTCTTCTGATGATTTCCCGAGCCGGCATCGCCCGCAGCCTGTCCAGAGGATTGGCATCATCCGGCCTGACCCCCAGGGCTCTTGCTATTCGTATGCCGGTGGTGTGGCCGGAGCCGAACAAAGAGGGCGTACCATCGGCACCGAAAGTTCTTACATTGTCGTCCGTCAGCGAAGCATGCTGACTGAAGCAACCGCCCGACTGGCCAATTGCTCGATGGAAAAGCCCTTTGGCCAGAGGCGTTGTCACCAGGTAACACACGCTGGCCGATCCTGCCGATTCGCCAAATATTGTGACTCTGCCTGGGTCGCCACCAAACTCGACTATGTTTTCTTGAACCCATTTCAGGGCCTCTATCTGGTCCAGAATGCCGTAGTTACCAGACACTCTCTGGGCCGACTCCCGAGATAGTGCGGGGTGGGCCAGGAAGCCCATCAGGCCGAGGCGGTAGTTGATGCTGACCAGAACAATACCCGAGCGGGCAAACTCGGTGCCATCATACTGAGGCGTTGCGGCCGTTCCCCAAACAAAGCCGCCTCCATGAATCCACACCATGACGGGCAGGGCCTCGTCGGTGTTCCTGGCCGGCGTCCAGATATTCAGATACAGGCAGTCCTCGCTCTGCTGAACTCGAATGGAGGGGTAAAAGCCGCTGACCTCTGGCTGAGGACAGGCGGCTCCAAATTTTGTGGCATTTCGCAGATCGTCGCCAGAGTCCTTCGCCGGTTGAGGTGCCCGCCACCGATTGCCGCCAATCGGAGCCTCGGCGTAGGGAATGCCTTTGAAGACGAGAATGTCCTTTGTGGATTCGTCGGCCCAGGCACCCTTGAATTCGCCGTTGGAGGTGTTCACTACCTCGCCAATTTCTCCGCAACCGTAGAGCCAGCCAAGGCAGGCCAGAAGCAGGAAAATACGAACAGGATTTTGGCGAGTAAACATC
>RKSB01000112.1 GCA_007571095.1 K189A clade bacterium
AGTGTCTTCGATTTCCCGAGTGGCGGCTGAGTATCCAGACTCCTGCTGGCGTCTGAAGCAGAAAAGCAAAGACTGACCTTGATCAGCGCATTTGTCGAAAGCAGTTGCGAATTTCGCTCAGATAGATTTCCGGTCGCTCAAACGCCGCAAAATGCCCACCCTTGTCCAGCAGATTCCAATAGACCAGATTCTTGAACCGGGTTTTGGCCCAGCGTTTCGACAGTCGAAATATTTCTTTGGGGAAGATGCTGCAACCTGTGGGTGTTTCTACATCCGCAAGAGAGGTTTTGCCAAAGCTCTCCCAGTAAAGACGAGCAGACGATACAGCCTTGTTGGGAAACCAGTACAGCATGACATTGTCGAGCAGTTCGTCTCGGTTAAAAACCTTTTCCGGATGCCCGTCACAGTCCGACCAGGCCCAGAATTTTTCGATGATCCATGCCATCTGCCCGACCGGCGAGTCTGTCAATCCGTAACCAAGCGTTTGGGGTCGAGTACTCTGCTGTTTGGAGTAGCCTGAATCCCAGTCACGATAATGTGCCACGCCGGCCAGTGCTGACTGTTCGAGTTCGCTCAGGTCGGTCATCTCTACTCGACGAATATCAACTATGGGCATGTTCAGGTGAATACCCGCACAGTTCCGAGGATCCCGAATGGCCAGTTCGGTTGTGACCATAGCCCCCCAATCGCCTCCTTGAGCAAAGTAGTTCGAGTAACCAAGCAGCCGCATCAACTGTGCCCAGGTATCGGCAATTTTTTCGACTCCCCAACCTGTTCCCGTCGGATTTCCGGAAAAACCAAAACCCGGCAACGAAGGTGCTACCACATGAAAGGCATCCGCCGCTTCACCGCCATAAGAGACAGGATCGGCCAGAGGCTTCAGCACCTTCAGGAACTCCACTATTGAGCCAGGCCAGCCGTGAGTGATGAGAAGGGGCCTGGCTTTTGCATGAGCAGACGGCATGTGAATAAAATGGATATCCACACCATTGACCGAAGCCATAAAATGAGGAAACTGATTCAACCGCTCTTCCCGGCTGCGCCAGTCGTATTCGTTTTGCAGGTACTGGGCCAGGCTTCTGGTGTATTCAAGCGGCATGCCCTGAGACCAGTCCTCGACAGTCTCCTGTGCCGGCCAGCGAGTCAGTGCCAGACGTTTTCTGAGGTCGTCCAGTTGCTGGTCGTGAATGCGGATTTCAAAAGGGTTTATATTCGACATGGAGGATCCTGCGAGAAAGCAGACGGAATGAGATTATTGTAAGTATAATTCGGCCCGCTGAACGCATGAATATACTTTTTTTGCCAGAGAAACGGGAATATGTTGAGTAATACAATGCTGGAGAGTCATGGCCAGGTTTCTGGTTGTCGTTGAATCGCCTGCGAAAGCCAAAACCATTGGCCGCTATCTTGGTGCTGACTACACGGTCAGATCCAGCCTCGGCCATGTACGCGATCTGCCTACTGGAAAAACCAGAGCATCCTCGAGTGGAACTCCAAAAAAGGCCGCTACCGGTACTCGATCCAGAAAGACACGGTCTGCCGATGGGTTGGGGGTTGACCCTGATAATCAGTGGCGTGCTCATTATGAAGTCCTGCCGACCAAGACGAAGGTTGTTGCCGAATTAAAGACGCTGGCCAAAGCCGCCGAAACCGTCTTTCTGGCAACCGATATGGATCGTGAGGGCGAGGCCATTGCCTGGCATATTCAGGAGGTTGTGGGTGATGGTGCCGACCTTTACCGCCGAGTGATCTTTAATGAGATTACCCAAAAGGCCATTCAGAAGGCTTTTGACAATCCGGTCGGCCTGGATATGAACAAAGTCAATGCCCAGCAGACTCGACGTTTTCTTGATCGTGTTGTCGGCTTCAAGCTGTCTCCTCTGCTCTGGAGCAAAATCAGCCGCGGGCTGTCGGCGGGAAGGGTGCAGTCGGTGGCAGTCAGACTGATTGTCGAACGCGAAAGGGAGATCAGTGCCTTTGTTGCCAGAGAATACTGGAAGATTGCGGCACAGCTTGGCCTGTTGCCTTCGAAACAAACCGCCGAAACCGACAGCTTTCAGTTTGATCTGGCCGCCAGAGAAGGCAAAAAGTTTGAGATAGCATCCGAAACAGAAGCTCGCCAGATTGTCAAGGAACTTGAGTCGGCCGATTTCGTCGTTGCCAAACAGGAGCACAAGCTCGACAAGAGCAATCGACCCGGCCCTCCCTTTATCACTTCAACTCTGCAACAGGCGGCCAGTACGCGCCTGGGCTTCGGTGTCAAAAGAACCATGTCATTGGCTCAGAAGCTCTATGAGGCAGGGCATATCACCTATATGAGAACGGACTCCACCAACCTCAGCGCGCTCGCCGTTGAGGCCGCCCGAGGGTTTATTCTTTCGCAGTTTGGCAAGGAATACCTGCCGGCCAAGCCTGTTTTCTACAAGAGCAAGGCGCAGGCTCAGGAAGCGCACGAAGCCATTCGGCCATCGGAGGTCGCTCGGCAGTCAGACCAGCTGAAGGATATGACTGAGGAGGCGAGGAGGCTGTACGATTTGATCTGGCGTCAGTTTGTCGCCTGTCAGATGCCGAATGCACTCTATGACCTGACGACTGTAACCCTGAATGCCGGAAATGCCGGTCGTTACCAACTGGTCGCTCGCGGCAGGATTCAACGTTTTGATGGCTACATGAGAGTCAAGCCGCCTGCACAAGCCGACAAGGAAGCGCAGGTATTGCCCGATATGCCAGCGGGTACCCGCTTGTCGCTTTCGTCGATTACGCCGACTCAGTGCTTCACTCGGCCGCCGCCACGCTATCGCGAAGCCAGTCTGGTTCAGAAGCTGGAAAAATGCGGAGTTGGCAGGCCGTCAACCTATGCCAGCATCATTTCCACTATTGCCGACAGAGGGTATGTTTCCCTGCAAGGCAGACGTTTTTACGCCGAAAAAATGGGTGTTCTGGTAACAGATCGGTTGATGGAGAGCTTCCCCAACCTGATGGACTACAACTTCACAGCCAGACTGGAAGAGCAGCTTGACCGGATCGCCGGCGGAGGTCTTTCGTGGATTGCCGTGCTGGATGATTTCTATGCCGACTTTCGCGAAAAGCTCAAGCTGGCTGCTTGTCCGGATTCGGGCATGAAACGCAATACCCCTGTTCAAACCAGCCTGGAATGTTCAGAGTGCGGCCGCCACATGCTGGTCAGAATGGGGGCTAACGGCATCTTTCTTGCCTGTGAAGGCTACAGTCTGCCCGCCGACGACGAGCGGCGTTGCAAGGCAACTCTGAATCTGGAGCCGGCGAATGACTCCACTGCTTCTGATCAGGATGAGGAGAGCGAACTGCAGCGGTTGCGTTCAAAAAAGAGGTGTTCTCGGTGCCCGAACGCCATGGATGCCTACTCAGTTGACGACAAAAGAAGGCTGCATCTGTGCTCCGATACACCCATCTGTTCGGGTTTTGAAGTGGAGGAGGGGTCTTTTGGAACTGACAGCAACAAGAATCCGTCCATCGACTGCGATAAATGCGGTGGTCAAATGGAACTCAGGTCGGGTCGTTTTGGCAAGTACTTCAAATGCACCAACAGCAACTGCACCAACACTCGAAAGCTTGCCCGCAACGGTCAGCCGGCCCCGCCCAAAATGACACCTGTCGAAATGCCCGAGCTGGCCTGCCAAAAAGTCAAGGATTACTATGTGCTCAGGGACGGCATGACCGGCCTCTTTCTGGCCGCCAGGGGATTTCCCAAAAACAGGGAAATTCGGTCTCCTCTGGTCAAGGAACTGCTGCCTCATTCAAATGAGATTGACTCGAAATACGCGTTTTTATTTGATGCTCCGGTCAGTGACCCTGAGGGCAATCCCGCCATCATCAAATTCTCACGAAAAATCGCCCAGCACTACCTGTCCTCTGAAAAAGACGGCAAACCGACCGCCTGGAGGGCTTACTATCAGAATGGGCAATGGGTGGAAAAAGAAGCCAGCAAGCCAGCCGCCCGCAAACGCCCTCAGTCGAAGAAAAAAGCGGCTCGTCGACAATCGGCTTGAGCGAACTCCTTTGTTGCGGGATTGGCTTGAATTCGAAGAATCAGCACGCTCGTCAGGTTCAGCTTGCCCTGCAACGGCTGGAGTTGATTGCCAGTGCTCGCCGAGTAAATTTGGCTTATGACTCGCTGGCCGCCGGCCTGACGAAAGAATACGCCGGACTCTCTCCGGTGATGGTTGCTGTACTGAATGGCGGGTTGGTTCCGTCCTCCGAACTGATAAGAAGATGCGACTTTCCGCTGGAGCTTGGAAGCATTCGAGCGGAGCGTTATCGTAGCGGAGTCGCTGGCGGTGAAGTCTGCTGGCAGTTGAAACCCGGCTCCGAACTGAAACAAAAGCATCTTGTACTGATTGACGATGTGTTGGATGAAGGGCGAGTTCTGCTTGCGGCCTGCGAGGCTCTGCGACTGCTGAAGCCCAAAAGCCTGAGTACCCTGGTGCTGGTCCAAAAGCAGCTGCCATCCGGCCAGGCAGCCATTCAGGCCGACAGAGTGGGATTGAAGCTTCCGAACCGCTTTCTGGTCGGAGAGGGCATGGATATTGCGGGCTATGGTCGAAATATGCGTGGCATCTGGGCACTCGATCAAGAGGACGAAAAGGCTTTTCTTGCGTCGGCTCCCCCCTGTGTTTAGGCTTGCCTCACCTCTGGCTGTTGTTGCAGGCAGCGGCTTCTATGCCTGGAATGGCCTTGAGCATTCGCAGGAA
>RKSB01000219.1 GCA_007571095.1 K189A clade bacterium
CAGCATCATCGGCCTGTTGTTTCTGAGCGGAGCCATCCACAGGTATCGCAGACTCAGATGAACAGCCTGCTTCGCCCGTCCTCGCTGAAGAGCCTGTCGATTCTGTCGCTGCTGGTCCTGTGCGTCATCGCCGCCGTCATCAAAATCGCCCCCTGGTTTCGGAACTACTCGACCGTCGAGATTCGCCTGCAGCCCTTTGAAGCAGAAGATTCTCAGGGAACTCGGCTGGATCGAGTGCTACTCGACTCACTGGCTCATTTCAGCCGCACTCGATCCTTTGATCCTGTTTTCGCCGGCGGGCCTCGAGCAACGACTGTCAAGCAGGACCTCTGGCTCGACCGCTGTGAAGTTCGGCAGGGCGACTTTCAGAAGTTCTTAAGCTGGCGGACCTTTCATCCGAATATTGCCATCTCGGCGGCCACCGAACCACCGGGCTGGCAATACGCCTCATCCAGCAAGGACCACAAGATCAGCGGTCGACTCGATGCACCCGCCAACAGCATCAGCTGGTTCGGAGCCTATGCCTACTGCCGGGCAGCCGGCGGTCGCCTGCCAACGGCCGATGAATGGATAGCCGCCGCCGCCGGAAAGGAGCAAAGGCTCTACCCCTGGGGCAATAGCTTCAAACCCGATGCCTGGCCCTATCTCGACCCACTGCTCAACGCCGCCCAGAAGTGCGGCCTTCATCCAGCCACCGACACACCGGAAGGCCTGTCTGATATGGGCAACAATGTCTCCGAATGGGCTTTGCCTGACCCTGCCTTTCGTGGCTATGCCGTCATGGGTGGCAACGCCTTCAGCGTACCCAGGCAAGTACACAGCCTCGTCATGCTTTACCGGCACGGCAGAGCGAGCTTTCGCTCTCCCTATGTCGGCTTTCGGTGTGCCTACGATGCCAGGCCCGGAGCCACACCCTGGCGAGTTTCGCCGAATACAGTCAGAGTACCGCCGGGGCAGTACTCAGTCGGTATCCCCCCCAATGCACGAGTACCTGGCCTGATTGCCGCCATTCCAAGAGAGCGTCTGGACCTGGTCGACCGTATTTTTCGCCAGGATAGACAAGGCGAGGACAGACTTTATGTACTGTCCACAGAGGTTACTCGCCAACAGTACGACATCTTTTTGAGGGACCTCTTCGTACAAAGCGGACTCTATGCCGAAGAAAACCAGCCGAAAGACCACGACTACAAGCCCGATGACTGGCCAAAACAGATGCAAAACCCCGAGTTGCCGGTGGTTAATGTCGACTGGTGGTCAGCCTATGCCTTTGCCGCCTGGGCGGGCGGGCGGCTGCCGACAGAGGAGGAATGGGTCAGCATAGCCTCAGGGCAGGGACAGAATATTTATCCCTGGGGCAATGTGCCTTCGGCAACCTTTCGGTAGCGACCGCCGAACAGAACTTCAATGGCCCACAAGCCGTATCGACTCACGATGTGACTACCGAAGGTGTGTTTGACCTGGGCGGCAATGTATCCGAATGGACACGCAGCATCTCCAGTAGTTCCGGTACTACGCCTTTATTGCCAAAGGCGGCAACTACCTGCTGCCTGAGTGCGTTGTCCGCTCGCGTCGACTTTCGCAACTATCTATCCAGTCACTCGGCTGTCACCTAATCATTCTTCACCGGCCCTCGGTTTTCGAGAGAATCTTTGATTCGCCTCGGCAGCAGACTCAGGGAAAGCCTCTTTTGTACACTGCCCACAGAGGTCGCTCGCCAACAGCACAACATCTCTTCAAGGAACCTCTTCGTGCAAATGAATGCACACCAGAATCTATACAGAAAAATTACCGAAAAAAATTGGATCTGCCGTTCTCCCCAACGACCAGGATTTTTAGACGCCAGCGATATGCCTTGCCAGGGTTTCTGATATGCCCCCCATTTGCCGAGCGCTCTGCCCGCTCACATCAACTTTCGCAACCATCTATCACCCAACTATCACCCAGGCTCTAGCCTCACCATTCTTCGCCGTCGCCCGGCTTTCGAGCGAATCCCGAATTCGCCTGAATGACTGGCTCAAAAAGCTCACAATAATGCCCGCTCTGTTCCTGCTAATGCCTGCCGTTCCTGCTAATGCCTGCCGTTCCTGCTATAGTTAATAAGTCCGCAACCTCCTGGCGCGTTCTCTCTCGAAACATGAACCATTTTCCTCTTGCGGCAAGGCTTTGCCTGCTTCTGTGCGCCCTCTGCGCAACACCTTTAAGTACCCAGGCACAGACCACCGGCTACGAGATCATGCAGCAGGTGCGGGCGCAGAGTCGCATACACTCCAACCAGACATTCGACATCTTCATGCAGATTCGGGATGCCAAAAAGCGGACACGCAAACGCTATTTCACCTCCTGGAACAAGTACGACGACTCGCAGGATCGAAGCCTCGTCCGCTTCTACAGGCCGGCCAGCCTGACCGGAACCTCCATGCTGTCAAAAAAAGAGCCGGATGAATCCAGTCATCAATGGATTTATCTTCCGGCCTTTCGATCAGTCAAAAAGCTTTCTCGGTCTGATCGTAACAAGAGTTTCATGGGGTCCGATTTCTCCAATGCCGACATAGGCGGCAGAGGTCTGAATGAAGACACTCACAGGCTGGTCTCGCAGGACAACACCTACTACCGGATAACCAGCACACCGAAATCGCAGGAAGACCCCTACGGGCGACTCGAATACAGCATACTCAAATCGCCTTTGGTGGTGGCAAAAGTTGACTTCTACGACCGCAACGGTGAACTGCTGAAAACCCTGACCAGCAGAAAGATTCAAGCTTATGAAGGTATGTATGTCGTAGTGGATTCGCTGATGGAGAACCCCAACACGAAGAGCAGCACGACTCTGGTCGTGGAAAAAGTCGATCTGACCACCGTCAAGCCCGACAACTTCTACTCCCCGAGAGGCATGAAACAATGAAAAAGCTTTTGTTGGCGGCAATGCTCTGGTTGCCGATTACACTGGTTCACGGACAGGGCGGCCCAATCATTCTCGAAGAGGGTGATACTGAAGAAGGGATTGATATTGGAAGTACTGGCAGCAATTTCTTCGACCGGCATTTCTCTGGCAAACTGGTAGGCTCCTACGCTGGTTTACTCAGCGAGACTACCCGCTACCACTTCGGTGCTCAACTCAGGTACGCCCAGTCGTGGGACTCTGGAATCAGCCTGGTCGGGGACATTCTGGCCTACACCTCATACGTCTCACTTGAATTCGAGCAAGAGACCCTCATAGGTGCCAATGCTGGTGAAACTCGAATATTCGATGAGGAAACCGAAATTAGCCGGTTGGAAATCAGAGAGGCTTACGTTCGGTTCAACAACAGATTTATCGATGCCTATATCGGCAGAAGATTGCTGACACTCGGTCAGTTCAACGCCTTTTCGCCGGTGGATTTCCTGTTGCCGATAGATCTGAGCACCACCAGGGTGGAGTTCAGCAAGGTGGCCAACAAATACCCGCAAACAACTTTCAGCCTGTACTTCTATCCCCTGCCTCAACTGGAGTTGTCGGCTCACTACTTTCCTTTTATAGAGCGAGACCCCATCACTCGGGAAATACTCGAAGGTGATGATGAGTATGAAGACGAGAACGGCGTTGAGCGAGAGGTTCCCTTTCGAAAGCCCGGCGATGAAAATCAGTACATCGGAAGAATTCTTTATAACGGCGAAAATTTCGTCTTTGGTTTCACCTACTACTATGGTTTCGAAATTGAAAGCCGATCCAGGCCCAGGCTGGCACTCGACGGTTCAGGCAACGTCATCCTCAGCAACCAAAACTTTCGAAGATTGCCAACGATACCGGAACCCAGCTACAACAGAACGACGGGCTACGGTCTCGAGTTCGCGGTACCCTTCAATAATTTTTCCTTCAAATACGAAGCCCTCGTGCTGGATACCTATACCGACTTCGGCCCCTGCAGACTGCAACTCAGCAGAGCGGAGTGTACCAGCTACTTCAACATGCTCAACACCAATTTCGACGGCAGAGCCTACACCAATTCCCAGTTCCTTCTTCAGGCACTCGGCTATGACTACACAGGAGACGACTGGACGGTCAACCTGGCCCTCTACAACGCCATTGATCTGGCGGACAGCAAGGTCGAAAGAGCCAGGGATCTGGGTGATGGCGACGACGAGTTCGGCGGCATCTTTCCCGGCTTCAACATCGCTCGACACTATGGCAACGACAAAAAGCACACCACCGGATTTGGCATGGGCTTTCTCACCAATTCCCTGGGGCTGGTCGGCTACCACGGCTGGGAGATCAACGAAGACCTGCTACTCGGCTTCTCGCTGGAGCTTCTTGAGTATCGAAGCGACGATCAGGTCGAAGAACGCTATGAAGAGGACGAGGAGAATAACCCGGACAGCGAGTTTGAGACGACCAGAACAAATTCTCTGGCACCCGCGCTGAGATTTAGCGTCATTTACTCCTTCTAGCCGTTGCCGGCCAGTGTCCGAAATCAGCAGATGGCTCGGGCTGTTGCTCATCGCCGGTGCTGCCGGCGGCCTCTGGTACAAGATCGGCACGCTGGAGTTCTCCACACACCAGTGGCTGCCGGACGACAAGCACCAGAGCAAACGCTATCTGGATGACGAGTTCAACCGAGGCGAGCATCTTTTCGTGGTGGTTCGGCTGCAGAAAGACTATTTCACGCCGGATCTGCTGGACGAACTGGATCAGCTGACTCAAGCACTGGAGAATGTCGAGTTTATTTCCGAGGTAACTTCTCCGCTCTCCG
>RKSB01000099.1 GCA_007571095.1 K189A clade bacterium
TCCATTCCGTTTTCTGAACATTCGGGCATCGGTCTCAATTGACGCTCGATTTAAAACGCTTCCAAAACAATACTGCGTATATATAAAGGAACAGGGCGACGGTGCCATTCGTCATACTTGCCGATGCTGCCTGTGGCTTCTTTCCTACACAACAAACCGGCAGGGTGGCCAAGTGCTCGAAGGATACAGCACTCAGGGATATTCAGGAATTGAAGGAGAGGGGCGTCTTTGTTCAGAACCCCGGAGGCGGGCGTAGCACAAGTTACAGGCTGTCAGGTCAAGAGAATTGATCGTGTTTCCATGTAAGCAAAGCGGAATCCGAACCTGCGGATAATTTCTAACTCAAAGAGATACACCGCTCTTCAGTTCGGTGCTTCCTGTGTTAGGCCTGTCGCCTCTTGAGTCTGTAAGGAATGCTGGCCGAATGAAAGTGAGTCGAGAAACCCTGGAAATAAGGAGTCTGCGCTTGTGCTTATCGTGATGAACCGTTTCAAGGTCAAACCCGACCGCAGTGATCAGTTTGAAAAGGTCTGGAGGGATCGAGACTCTCATCTCGCAGGAGTGCCGGGCTTCAAATCCTTTTCTCTGCTACGTGGACCCGAAGGCGAGGATCATGTCCTCTATGCTTCTCACACCGTCTGGGAATCCGAAGCAGCCTTTGAGGCATGGACTCGATCAGAGGCTTTTCGAAAAGCGCACGCCCAAGCCGGAGAGGTCAAGGGCATTTATCTGGATCACCCCTATCTTGAGGTCTTTGAAGCGATCCTCTGAACGGATCCCCTTCGCCTGATAAAGCTCCTGCAGACTAAGTGCCCATGGACCACCATGATCAAAACGCTTTTAATTTGGCTGATGGTGAGCTGAAAGCCTTTATTCGTCTTTGCGCGTGCTTTGTTCTTCTATACAAGTACAAGGATTTTTCAGATAAAGAAAAGGAATTTAGGGACTTTATCGACATCCTTTTGGAGATTAAGGATATAGACGCTGAAACCTTTAGCAAAACCCTTGACAGTATCAAGCACAAGGATGCCAGAAAAATTGCAGAACGACAGATGTGGACTCTGCAATTCCTCTCTGGAGAACAAAAACAAAAAATGCTCCAAATACTTGTCGAAATCTCTAAGGCCGATGACTTTTTTCATGCTAATGAGAAGCTTTTTCTGGAGGACGTGAAAAAGTATTGGGGTCTTGAAGTTGGCCTCGGCAAAGGCGAACTGAATTGGACTAAAGAGCAATTAGAAATAATCAAAGCCGACAAAGATAGAAGAGTGGTTGTAAACGCGATGCCGGGGTCAGGAAAAACTGCAGTCGCCTGTGCAAAAATATCCCACCTCATTAGTAATAGGGATGTTGCACCTCATCAAATTTGGCTTCTCAGTTTTACGCGTACTGCTGTTCAAGAACTAAGAGACAGAATAGCGAGCTTCGCTAAGAAAGATGAGGACGTCATCGGGGTAAAGATTGCCACTATCGACTCACGAGCTGGATCGCTGAGATCCGGGATGACTGACAAAGGAAGCAAAAATTCTTCACAAGGTTACGACCCGGCTATTTTAGAAACTCATCAGCTCCTTGAGGACAAGCGGGAAGACTTTGAGCAGGCTTTTGGGGGCGCATCGCACGTCATTATAGACGAGGCCCAGGATATTACGAGCATCAGGTGCCAGCTGATTGAGCGGATAGTGAACATGCTGCCACCCACATGTGGTGTAACCATATTTGGCGATGAGGCTCAGGCGATCTACGGCTTTACGTCAGACGAAGAGGATGGTGCCGGAGGCCAGAATTATCTCGATGTTTTGAAAAGGCGTTATTCCAAAGATTTTGAATTTCTGCAATTAACCTCTATGCAAAGAACAGAGAATGTTCGTCTTCTTCAGGGGCTAGTTGATCTGAGACGAAATATTCAGGTCGACAGCCCGGAAGACGCGGAAGAAAAAATCTCTCAATTCGCCGATGCATCGGGCTTAAAAATTTTCTGGGAACCGAAAAATCTGCATCTCTTAGACAACGACACTTTAATTCTTTTCAGACGTCGTTCAGATGTTTTGCAGGCCTTCGGTTTCGCAAGCGAAGCTAATCAAGAATACAGAATCCGAATGAGTGGGTTACCTGTTATCTGCAGACCATGGATAGCACAAATATTATTTAGTAGAACCGGCGCTTTTGGACCTGGCATCGGGTTATACGGCGAACTGATTTCCTTGGACAATTTTTATGAAGCTTGGCAGTGGGAAAATGAATACCCTCAAGGAGATCTTTTTCTGGACCGTGGAGACTCTGCCTTTTCTGGTTTTAAGAAGCTATTGAGTGTTGCAAACCAGGATGGGAAGATCTCGATAGAGAAGCTTCGAAAAGCTGTGAGTCGCCCCACACCTCCTGTTGAACTGTGCATTCCAGATGTAGGAGCCGAAGGTCCTATATTAGGCACAATCCATGCCTCGAAAGGAAGAGAAGCAGAAGAGGTCAGATTATTTATAAGCTCAAGTTCTAAATCAGATGCCAGTGATCAAGAAAAAGCTGAGGAAACAAGGGTTCTATTCGTTGGTGCCTCAAGGGCTAAAAAAAGACTTTCAGTCGGGAAAAGTTATAACTACGGAGGGAAAGGACTAGAAGGTAGTGGGCGCTCATGGAAGCGTACTAAAGAAGGAAAAATTCAGATAGAGATTGGAAGGCGCGGCGATTTTGACGTTGACTCCCTGGTTAACAAAAAAATGGTCACTGATAACGAAGCGATTGAGTTACAAGGCATGTTACCAGAACTCATATCATCTGGACCCAAAGATGTGGTGGCAATACGAAATGACAACGCAGAGTATCTTTACGATTTATACGTAGACCGGGAAGAAATATGGATTGGACGGTTTAATGGGGAGCTTAACGATGACTTATTCGAAATCAAAAAATGTATAGGGAGTTACAGCTACAGAGGGCTTCCAAAAGAAATTCCTCATTTACGGATGCTTGCATTGACCACAGTCGCAATACCCGACAACCAGAATGAACGGACAGAGGCTATTGTAGATATAGCCCGAAAGTCTGGTTTTTGGTTGGCACCTATCGTAATGGGGTACCCAGCAGTCAAGCTGTAGAAAATGCAGGACGCGAGAGAGGTTTTTATAAAACGCCTGAAGGAGGACCTGATCGGTCCATTGGAAGGTGAAAACGGAATATTATTCGGCAGGCCATCAGGCCATTATTTAACGGGTATAGTCTACCCTAGAGAAACGCGAATTCCTGGCTCCGAGCAAGATGACACAGAGGAGGTGCACGAAGGAAAGGATAAGGGAGATGACTCTACAGAGGTTGGCGTGAGCGGATTTAGGAGATTTAAACCCTGTACTGCAGGAGTTTCATTTGCAATTTCCGGTGACACAAAAAAAGAAACGATCGGCCTGAAAATTCGCTTTGGTAGATACCATCAAGAAGACTTCCATGGCCTCATCCTCTTTTATCCAGATAGCAAGGACAACCCAAAGCACGAGCCAGATAAGTGCTGGAGAAGAATCCAGCATGAGGTAATTAAAAAAGTCAAACTAAATCAAGACGCAAAGAAAATTACCCTTAAGGGGCCCGGACTGGAGAACCTCGAGATTTTTCTGCGGAGAAAGTGCCTGGAGGACTGTTCAATAGTTACCGTGCAGGTAATTAATGCATTCAAGCCTGAGAAAGATGACGATTTCTCTGTCATTGACGAGAACAGCCTGTTTCAATTTTCATTGTCGGTTTCGGTTGCTGGCAAAACCGTTTTCCACCCCCGCAAACCAAATGCCAGCGACTCAGATGAAGACAACCGAATATCAAACTTAATTTATCGAGACGTCAGGGAATTTGCTACAGGCCACAATTGTAGCGCGACCTGGTCATTGGATGATAAGACTGGAGACTGCATTGAAGTCAAATCCACCTGGATGCCGACCGAAGAAGTGAAGCCAATTGATCATTCCGGCGACAAAATTTTCCAAAACATCATCAGCCAAACACCTGTAGGAAATTTATCTGCTCAAGCGATGTACGAGTCTTCTGATGTTTTGTTGGAATTATCGACGGCAGTGTCCGATGCCTACGACTCCTGGATTGATGAACAAATTAAACGAATAGGTCAACTGGATAAGCAGTTCGTTGAGCAGGCAAAGGCAAACATGGAAAAGTGTCGTTCTGCCGGACTTCGAATAAAGGAAGGCATTCAGTACCTAGCGGAGCAGCACGATGCCCGAAAAGCTTTCCAGATCGCAAACCTCGTCATGAGAGTTCAGAGAAGCTGGTCTGATGGACAACCTGACTGGCAACAGCCAAATGGTGCTGACCTGATCTGGAGACCCTTCCAGTTGGCCTTTGTCCTTATGTGCATTCCGTCTTCGAGTGAGAGGAGGCATGAAGACAGAAATATTCTTGACCTGCTTTGGTTTCCTACGGGCGGCGGCAAGACAGAGGCTTATCTGCTGTTGTCGGCTTACACACTCATCCTTAGACGAATGCGTAATCCACAACAAGCTGCCGGGCTGAGTGTGGTAATGAGATACACCCTTAGAACTTTGACGGTGCAACAGTATCAGAGAGCAGCGGCAATGATTACCGCATGCGAGGCCATAAGAACGGAAAAATACAGCAAATTATTGGGTCAAGAACGTTTCTCAATCGGCCTATGGGTCGGAGAAGCATCCACACCGAACAAATTGCCTGAAGCTTACAAAGCACTGAACAGAGAAGTTAATCCAACATCCACTCCAGCGCAAATAAAGACTTGCCCGCGCTGCAACAGTGCTCTGAGCTGGCATTCCTCTGGGTCCAGCGAAAAAGTCTCTGTAACCTGCACTAATGAAAATTGCAGAGACTCAGATCTGTTCAAGGACTTGCCCTTTCTTGCGGTCGATGAACAAATTTATGCAGAAGTTCCCTCTTTATTGATAGGCACTGTGGATAAGTTCGCACAGATTACGAGGAATGAGCCGTGCGGAAATCTGTTTGGCATCGCCTCTGACAGGCTACCTCCTGACCTGATAATACAAGACGAGCTTCACCTGATTTCTGGCCCGTTAGGTTCTTTAACAGGCATATATGAACTGGCCATAGACGAACTTTGCAGAACGGAAGAAGGACGCGCCAAAATTATTGGTTCTACTGCAACAATACGGAGAGCAGAAGAACAAGTAAGGGCATTATTTGACAGAGAGGCGTTTCAGTTTCCGCCAGCAGCCATAGACGCTCATGCTAATGGTTTTGCAAAGACGGATGATGATAGCGACGGCAGACTATATGTAGGCCTGTCCTCAGCAGGAAGATCTCGAAAGATTGCGCTTCAGGCCATAGCCGCTTCGCTTCTTCAAACAGGCAAATCCATTGAAGTCACTGAAGGCAGAAGGAAGTTCTACGAAACACTCGTCTCTTATTATATTTCCCTGAGGGAACTTGGCGGTGCATTGGTAGTCATGCAGGATGCCGTTCCAGACTCAATCAAGGCCATTGCCAAACGCAGAAGCGAAGAAGCAAGACGCTTATCGATCCCAGAGGAATTGACCAGTCGAAAAGCTTCATCGGAAATTCCTGTTATTTTGAACTCGTTAGCTCGAGAATCCTCAGAAGACGGGTTCATAGATATCCTGCTGGCCAGCAACATGCTCAGTGTTGGAGTGGACATACCCAGGTTGGGTTTGATGCTGGTAAATGGCCAGCCAAAATCTATGACTGAGTATATTCAGGCTACAAGCCGTGTTGGCAGAACATCAGACGGTCCGGGACTTGTAGTGATCTTGTATAACGACGGCAAGATCAGGGATAAAGCTCATTTTGAGACTTTCAAAACCTGGCATTCATCCTTGTACCGTTCGGTGGAAGCATCCAGTGTTACACCCTTTGCTTCAAGGGCAAGAGACAAAGCGCTTCATGCTCCCTTGGTTGCTCTGGCCCGCCATAAACTCGGCATGAAGAATGTCAAACTTATGGATACCGAGAAAAGCCGGATAATCAAAGAACTCCTTCCAGCATTTGAAGCTCGAATCAATCGTATTGATAAACGGGAAACTCAAGCTTCACTGAAGGAACTGAACGAGTTCCTTGATTACTGGCAGGAGTGCTCTGGGCTCAAATATTTCTGGAATGAACACAAGAAACCTTCGGATTCGCTCCTGATTTCAGCTGAAAAAGAGGCCGCCAGAGAAGCCTCCGGTCAAAAACGATCTCCCGCAAAGTCGACTCCGAATTCCCTGAGAAACGTGGAGCCGTCAACTTTATTTAAGCTAAGGGAACATGTCTGGGTCGCCCATGTGGAGGAAAAAAGTGCCTAACTATGAGTTGGGAGAAATAAGACGCTCTCGTTTGATTCAGCATGGCCCCGGAGCAATTATTGATTTCCGGGCAGGCGATAAGGGCGGAGGATCTGTTTCAGTCCTCACCTCAGGGTTGGATCATTGGGAAAAATCAGCGCGAATCCTTAATCCATATATCGATACTAACGCTGTTTTTGAACCCAGACTGCAGCGTAAACTTAACAAACGATACTTCATGCAATCTCCGGTAATCCTGGAAAATAAAAAGGACGACGAAACCTATAAGCCTTATATACAGGGAATAAGGTTTCCGAAGTGGATGATTTGTCCATTATGTGACCGCCTCGACAAAGAAGACAAATTTGACCAGGAGCCCGGAGACCCTTCACGATGGTGTACGAAGTGTAGTAATAAAAAAGGCTCTCGAGTGCACGTTGTTCCGGTGCGTTTTGTGGCAGCCTGCGAAAATGGACACATAGAAGACTTCCCATGGAAGCGTTTTCTTGCAAAAGAATCAGGCAGGGAGCTTTGTGAGGAAAACTCTTGTAAATTGGTTCTGAGCTCCGACGGAACTTCCTTTGCTCTGGAAAGTATTTTCATAAGTTGTGAGCAATGCAGAGCCAGAGCTTCACTTGGTGGCATATTCGCAAAGAATTTATTTAAAGCTCTAGGGTTTAGATGTAGTGGTAACAGACCGTGGATCGGAGATAAAGAAAAAGGTTGCCCTGCTTTCATGAAAACCATTCAACCGGATGCATCCAATATCTATTTTGCGAAAGTTGTATCGGCATTAGTCATACCGCCCTGGGAAGAGCCCCTTGAGGAACAGTTGCCAATTAATTGGGATGCCTTGAAGGGAAAAACAGGGAAGGAACTCGCTGATGCACTCTCAGTGATAGTTCGACCAGATTCAATGAGTCCTGAAGAGCTGGTTGAGCAGGTCGAACGCAGGCTCCAATATTCATCAAACAAAGAAATAAAGGATTTGAGACAAGAAGAGTATCCGAACTTTACAGAGGCAACTGAAAATCCGCCGACTAATAGTTCAACGAAAAAACTCAGTGTCAGAAAACAAAAAGTTCCAGAGAGATTTCGGGAATTTATAAGCGCACTCGCAAAAGTCGAGCGACTAACGGAAGTAAGAGTTCAAACAGGGTTCAGCAGGATTTTGCCCCCTACCCCGAGATATGACCGCAAGGATGAAAAATCGCTTTCTTCCAAGCCTTTGCATTGGTTGCCCGCTTCAGTAGTGAAAGGAGAAGGTATTTTTTTCTCTTTGCATGAGCCCAGCCTTAATAAATGGAAAGCTAACCCGGTCATAGAAGAAAGAACAGAACAAATCCTTGTCTCTTATAAGGAATGGTTATCAATAAGGAACCGGGGATATGAAGAACAAGATCTCCGTATAACTCCTGAATTCATTCTCATACATACCCTTGCCCATTTATTCATAAGACAGCTCTCCCTGAACAGTGGTTACAACACAGCTTCAATCAGGGAGCGGGTTTATTGCGGTGGAGATGCGCCATCAATGAAAGGCGTTTTAATTTTTACGGGAACAAATGATTCAGATGGCACGCTTGGTGGCCTTGCCAGACTATCAGAGCCCTCTTTGTTCGAAGCATTGGTTAAAGATGCTTTGGGCGAAGCGATTTGGTGCGCCTCTGACCCGATATGTTCAGAGGGTATTACTTCAACTTCTGAAAACCTAAACAACACAGCTTGCCATGCCTGCGTACTACTCCCGGAAACATCATGTGAGTACTCCAATCGTTTTTTGGATCGTTCCTTTGTAGTAGGTTCCCCTGAAGACAGAACCTTCGGATTCTTTTCTCAGCTAACTGATGAGGTTATCCGGTAAGGTTTCTTGCTTTCAGCTCCTCTGAACGGAACTCCTTCGCTCGAAAAAGCCGAAAGGGCAAGCCCAAGATACCCCCTAATTTGAGGGGTTCTTCCGCTATCGCCCGTTTCTCTGCTTCATCCAAAGCAAAAGCACTTGCATTTATAGTAAATTTAATCCAAACGGGCACATTGCAACGAGGGAAAACATGCCACAAGTTACATCATTCGACAAAACCGCCGATATGGCAGAAGTGCTGAAAGCCCTGGACCGCGATGGTGCGGCGATCATTCGCCATCTGATGAGCGACGAAGATATGGACATCATGGAGGCCGAACTGACTCCTTATTTTGACGCCACTCCGAAAGGCAAGGATGAGTTTCACGGCACTCGCACACAGCGCACCGGTGCCCTGTTTGCCCGTTCGGCCAAAGCGCGTGAAATTGCCGTCAATAAAAGCGTGCTGGCGGCCTGCGATCATCTGCTGCTACCGCATTGCGAGCGTTACCAACTCCATTTGAGCCAGGCGATTAAGATCGGCCCCGGCGAGACATCGCAAACCCTGCACAAGGACAAATGGGCGTGGAGCAATATGTTTGCCGAAGTCGAACCACAGCTTAACTGCATCTGGGCGATGACCGACTTCACCCGAGAAAACGGTGCCACTGTTGTCGTGCCCGGCTCGGCAAGCTGGCCCAGTGATCGAAGAGCCGAAGAGCATGAAAAGGCCCGTGCGGAAATGCCGCGTGGCTCAGTGTTGCTGTTTACCGGCTCGGTGTTACATGGTGGCGGTGCCAATCAAACGGAGAGCCCTCGCATTGGCATTAACATTGATTACGCACTGGGCTGGTTGCGACAGGAAGAAAACCAGTATCTGTGCTGCCCGCCGGACATGGCGAAGGATTTTGACCCGGCACTGCGGCGGTTGCTGGGCTATGACATGGGTTCCTACACCATCGGCTACTACACGCCTCCTCTGCCGCCGGGAGAAGGCCCGGAGGTAGTAACAGCGGAATTTGCGGTTGATCCGGCTGTGGATACTCGAATTGGCGGAGACGCAGAATTGCTGGCCGCCAAGACCGAAAACCTGTTCGGCGAAAAAGAAGGCGAAAAGCGGCTGGAGGAAATGGTTCAGTAAGCCTGTCGCTGAGGGAAGTAGCCATAGCTTATCGTTGATGAGTTATGGCCCACGAACGATGAGTTTGCCTGGACGGGCACTTGTTAATTCGCCGTCATAGACCGACTGACTCGACTACAAGAGCAGTACACGACGCCATGCCATGAATGAGACGGCGGACGCTACCGACCGATGCTCTGCATCAAATCACCGGCCGCAGGCCACCCTTGTCAATTGAGCTGAGGCCCTCGAACAAACTTGTCCAGACGAGCACCCGTCATCTCACCATTTGCCGCAATCATTTCGCCTGCAACGAATGTGGCACGAAAGCTATCGACCCTTAACGATTGGCTTGCACCGAATTAGGGTGACACACGATGCACGCCCATGCCATGAGGTACTGGGCGGCCCCATTCACCCGATGCTCTGCATCAAATCACCGGCCGCAGGCCACCCTTGTCAATTGAGTTGTCAATTGAGTTGAGGCCCTCGAACAAGCTTGCCCGGACGGGCACCCGTCATCTCACCGTTTTCGGCAATCATTTCGCCTGCAACGAAGGTGGCACGAAAGCCGTCGGCCTTTTGCAACAAACGCTTGCCGCCGGTCGGCAGATCAAACGCCATATAAGGCGCGTGCAGGCGCAGATGGTCGAAGTCGATGATGTTAATGTCTGCGCGCTTGCCGACAGCCAGCAATCCTCGATCCTCAAAGCCATACAGATCGGCCGTCTCGTGAGTCTGCTTCTTGATGACATCCTCAAGCCGGAATTTGGGGCCACGATGCCGGTCGCGTGCCCAGTGAGTCAGCATGTAGGTGGTGAAGCTGGCGTCACTGATGCTGCCAACATGCGCCCCGCCATCGGACAGAGAAGCCGAGGCGTTGGGGTGTGCCATCATTTCGTGAATAGCACTGAAGTCATACTGGTTGTAGTTGGCCAGCGGAAAATAGATGAACTGCCTGCCGTCATTCTGCAGCAGAACCTCATAGGCCAGCTCAGCGGCACTTCGACCATCACGCTCGGCGCGTGCCGCCAGACAGTCTTCCTGCGGCGGCTCGTAATCGGGCGGATCGCCCAGTGCAAACATGTTGGAAAACCTGCCCAGCAGGTGGCGCAGAAAAGGATCCTTCGCCTGCGTCTCCTCAGAAAGGAGTTGCGCCTTGAAGGCCGGTTCACGCATTTGCGCAACCATCTCCTCAAGCGGCAGGCCTCGTAGCCGAGCAAAACTCGGGTGCATCAGGAAGGGGTTCAGCGTCGCCTGCAACCCCAGCAAAACACCGGGCGGCCGCCAGGGCACGGAGGCACGAATATCGATATTGTCGTTTTCTTTGGCCTGCCTCAAAGCCTCCAGAACCTCGCGATAGGCACCCGGCTGCTTCAGCGAATCAGCCAGCGTAAAGGCCAGCGGCTTGCCGGTCATACCTGCAATCTTTTTCATCCATGAAAAGTCCGGCTCCGCGCCCATGTGGTCGGAGATCATCTGAAACACACCATGACCGGCTCCTCGCACGCCCTCGGCAATACCCACCAGTTCCTGCGGCGAGCAATGGGTGCCGGGCACCACGCCGCCGCCCTTGATGCGATGAAGCATCGTGCGCGAGGTCGAAAAGCCGACGGCACCCGCCTTCAGTGCTTCCTCTGTCAAGCGGGCCATTTGCTCAATATCATCAGCCGTGGCTTCATCGTCCAGAGCACGTTCCTCGCCCATCACATAGCAGCGCAGTGCACAGTGCGGAACCTGCGCAGCCACATCAATCGCCCGTGGCATTCTTTCAAGCTCGTCAAGATATTCCGGAAAGGTCTCCCAGTTCCAGCTCATCCCCTCCTCCAGGGCGGCACCCGGAATTTCTTCCACGCCTTCCATCACACGTACCATGAACGCCCGCTCGGTCGGTCGGGCCGGTGCAAAACCCACGCCGCAGTTGCCCATGACCACTGTGGTCACGCCATGCCATGAGGAGGGAGTGAGCTCCGGGTCCCAGGTCACCTGGCCGTCATAATGTGTATGTACATCGACAAAGCCCGGTGTCACCAAAGCACCGGCGGCATTCACCTCTCGCTGCGCCGGACCCAGGTCCTTGCCGATGGCGGCGATTTTGCCGTCCTTGATGGCCACATCGCCGACAAACGCATCTTCTCCGCTGCCGTCAACGATGCGGCCATTGATAATTTTGAGATCAAACATGGCTTACTCCCTCTTTTTAATACCCCTAAAGACTGACACGGGTTTATTATTCAGGCAACAGTCATTTTTTGAACAGGCAGGAGAAGGCGAATGATGAAGAAGCTTACCGATATTGGTTGGAAACTTCCGGTGGCTCTGCTGAGTGCTGGTGCAGCCCTCCTGCTCGGCTGGTTATTTTTCTGGCCTGTACCCTTTGATCCGGCACCGGACGACCCGCTGAGTGAAAACCCGGCCGGCACAGGTGTTTTTGCCAGAAACAACCTGCTGGCCAAAGCCCAGATCATTCCGACAGCCAGCGGGCCGGAGGGTATCGCGCTGGACAGTCAGGGTCGCATCTATACCGGCCTTGAAGACGGCAGCATCGTTCGCATTGAAAATGCCGAGGCAACGGTGCTGGCCAATACGGGCGGGCGGCCGATTGGCGTGGAGTTTGATGCGCAGGGCAATCTCATTATTGCGGACATTTTCAAAGGCCTGATTTCGCTGTCGCCGGCAGGCGACCTCACGACACTCGTCACCCATTACCAGGGCAAAAAGATGATTTTCGTCGATGATCTGGCGATTGCCGATGACGGCAAAATCTATTTCTCCGATGCCTCCGCCCATTGGGGCTACGACAGCGTTTTGCTTGAAATCTTTGAGCGCCGCCCCAGTGGCCGCCTGTTCGTCTATGACCCGCAGGACGGCAGCACCAGTCTGTTGCTCGACAAGCTGCTGTTTGCCAATGGTGTCGCTCTCGGGCCCGATGATGCCTTTGTGCTGGTCAACGAGACCTTTGCCTATCGCATTATTCGACTCTGGCTGAAAGGGCCCAGAGCCGGCGAAACCGAAGTTTTTGCCGAAAACCTGCCGGGCTTTCTCGACAATATCACCGAGGCACCGGGTGGCGGCTTCTGGCTTGCCATCGTCAGTGCGCGCAACCCGCTTCTCGATGCACTCGTCCCTCGCCCGCTTCTACGCGAAATCGTATGGAGGCTGGTCAGTGCCACCGGTGCCGACCTGGCCGTGCATCATAGCTGGGCCGTCAAACTGGATAATGACGGCACTCCGCTCGTCTCGCTGGAAGACGACAGCGGCCATATTTACGACATGACCAGCGTCATAGAACATGACGGCATGCTCTATCTGGGCAGCATCAATGCACCCCAGGTCGGCATACTGACGGCACCGGAATCTTATTGAGTCATTGCTGCGGAATTGGCGGGCAAGCAGGGGTGCAATCAAAACCCGATCAAATCTTTGTTTTGTTCCAAGTAATTCTTTTTATTGAAGATTTTTAGGATAATTTTCGTTTTGGAATTTATCGATCAA
>RKSB01000021.1 GCA_007571095.1 K189A clade bacterium
TATTTTCTTATTCCCTTCTGGCTGAGGGCTCTTATTTTCTTATTCCCTTTTTAGCTGAGGGCTCTTATTTTCTTATTCCCTTTTTAGCTGAGGGCTCTTATTTTCTTATTCCCTTCTGGCTGAGGGCTCCTCTGGTTTGTGCTGGCTTGTTATCATCAGAGGATGAGATGAGCGGCAAGCAGGCAAAAATAAAAGCATAGAGCCGACGATCAGGAGGAACATATTGCACAAAGAAATCCGCATGAGGACTAGATGGAGCCTGTCCGCCGGCACACTTCTGCTGGTTGCAACTTCTGCAATCGGGTCAATTCATCCGTTGCATGGTCAGCAGGGCAGTCCGACTCAGATGGCGACCCTGAAAAGCCCGCTGACACTCTCCGGCAAGGTGCTCACGGAAAAGATTTCGTCTTTCAACAGGAATCTCGGGGACAGCAGTAGTCTTTTTTCCTGGCTGGATCAATATCCGGTTTTACAGCCCCGAAATCTCGAAAATATCGCGCTTGTCGTTCAAAGTGCTGACCCCGGAGGTCGCCTGAACTCGGGGAATTACTTCTACTCCTGGGGACAGTTTGACCGCTCTCAACGCTACTACAGAATCGCTCGAAGAGGCGGCACCTATCTTGATCCGGTAACCAATGAACTGCTTGGACTTGAAATGAAAACCAAGGGTTTTGCCACCCTGATCGCCAGCTACCCCGATGTAACCGTATTCAAAATCGTTTCAGCCTGGCAGAGTATTCATCGAGGGGACCAGCTGCTTCCTGCTCGTCCTGTTTCACTTGAAGATTCCAGAATTCCAGAGGCCAGAGTACCGCAAGTGGAGATCAACGGGCAGATCATCGCCATTCTCGACTCCACCGACAGACTCGCCGAAAAGGGCTACACACAAGGCTCCCTGATTGCTATCAACCAGGGCCTTCGAGAGGGCCTGCAAAAAGGCGACGGGCTATCCCTGAGCGATGAAACCGATGTCGTAGGCTTCGTCATGGTTTTGCAGGTATTTGACAAGATGAGTTATGGCCTGGTGATTGAGTCAAGCCGACCGGCCAAAGTGGGAAATGTGCTTCGTGCCCCTTGAAGCTTTTCTCACTCGGGCTACGGGCAGACTCTGACAAGTCGCTGAGCCAAAAAACCTGCCGGACCTTTCAAAAAAGACCTTAATAAGGCATCGGGGTATTGTCGATTAAAGGTTTCAAAAATCATGTCCGATTTCCAGGACCTGGAACCCTATCTCTTGCTGCTTGCCGCAGCCAGACCCGCTCGAAAGGTTCGCCGGGTTGCTACCGACAAAGGCTGTCACAAAGCACTGGCTCACCCTGATAAATATCAACTGACCCTTTCGTCGAGCGATCTGGCAAAGGCCGCCGAACTGGTCAACCGGCAAATGCGATGGCTTGAGTCAAACCCTGTTCGCCTGATGCACATCACGGACAGCGATTATCCGGAATTGCTCAGATCATCCAGTGACCCGCCTGCATGGCTCTTCTGTCAAGGCGATACGGGTCTGCTCAAATCAAACTGTATAGCAGTTGTTGGCAGCCGAAACGCCACTCGACTCTCAGAAGGGCTGGCGCAATCCACCAGCCTTGCCCTGTCCAGATTGAATGCCTGCATTGTCAGCGGGCTGGCCAGAGGCGTTGATGCGGCAGCACACAGAGGAGCCATTCAAGGCTCAGGAGCAACCGTGGCGGTGTTCGGGTGTGGGTTGGACAGGGTATATCCGGCAGGCCATTTCGCGCTGGCTGCAAAAATTACCGAAAGTGGTGCCTGCATCAGCGAATACCCGCCGCTGACTCGCATTCAAAAACACCATTTTCCAGAGAGAAACCGGATTATCGCCGGCATCTCTAAAGGAGTCGTCATCATTGAAGCGGGCGCGAAAAGCGGCTCTTTGATCACCGCCAAATTTGCTCTGGAGGAAGGCAGAGAAGTGTTCGCAGTACCCGGAAGCATCTGGGACAAACGTTATGAGGGCTGTCATCTGTTGTTAAAGAATGGTGCCAAATTAACCCAGAACCTGCAGGATATTCTTGAGGAACTGCCGTCTCTCCAGGCCGCTCAAAGCCGCCCGAATGAGCACTCGCCTGAAACTCCTGAGCCTGAACTTTCCGACAGGGAAAAGGCAGTACTCAAAGCTGTCTCCCATGACATTCGTTCGACAGAAGAAATAGCTGCCAGATCACAAATGGACATAGCCTCCGCATCGGCTGCACTGACCATGCTTGAGCTTGAAGACCTCGTCATTCGACAGACATCCGGCTACAGCCTCAAGCCAGGTTGAGCGAAATGGCACCAAAATCATGGTGCAAACACAGGGCCGGAAAACCAGAAGGAGTATTCAGGGTAAGGGTACGCAGACGAAACCGACTCTAAAACTTCAAACGATTCCTCTATAATCTAGCCTCTTTTTCTCACTACCAGAGGTTTAAGCATGCGCCACTTTGTTGCCATTTTGATGGGTTCTGATTCTGACTATGAGGTGATGCTGGAGTCGGCCAACATATTGAAAAAACTGGACGTGGCTTACGAACTCAAGATTACCTCGGCGCATCGTACACCCGACATCACCAAAGCCTATATCAAGGAAGCTGAAGACCGAGGCTGTCGAGTTTTTATAGCAGCCGCCGGGCTGGCCGCTCATCTGGCGGGTGCTATATCGGCCCAAACGCTGAGACCTGTTCTGGGAGTGCCGATAGACAGTGGTCCTCTAAAGGGGCTGGACTCTCTCTTGAGTACAGTACAGATGCCGGCGGGAGTCCCTGTAGGAACGCTTGCTCTGGGTAAGGCGGGTGCACGCAATGCGGCCTTCCTTGCTGCCAGCATACTTGCTGTGGCTGACGATGAACTGCACCAGCGACTGCTGGCGGAAAGAAAAGCACAAGCGGACAAGGTTGTCGAAAAGGACTCTCAACTGGGGCATTCCTCTTAACCGGCAGCAATGGTGCGGACGGAAGACGAAGAGAATCTTCTGCATGCAACCCAGATTCTTCGGCGGGGCGGTATAGTCAGCCATGCGACCGAGGGCGTGTGGGGGCTCGCCTGTGATCCCGACAACGAACTTGCGATAAAACACCTGCTGGAGCTTAAGGGTCGATCTGAAGCCAAGGGCCTTATTCTGATAGCCGCTTCCGCCGGCATGTTCGCACCATGGCTCGACTCGCTAACTGCCAAAGCCAGGAGAGTCGTTGAGCAGAGTTGGCCCGGAGCCGTTACCTGGCTGGTTCCTGACGCCTTCAGCCCCGCTCATCTGAAAGGCGATCACGACGCACTGGCCGTTCGAGTACCGAAGAGCAAACAGGCGCGCAGGCTGAGCCACTGCTTTGGCGGGCCGCTGGTCTCTACCTCGGCCAACCCCGCCGGCCGACCGGCGGCGACAAGCGAACACCATGTCAGAGGCTATTTTCAGGATTCGCTGGATTACATTCTGCCCGCCGACTCACTCGATGCCCTGTCTGGACGGCCTTCGACAATTCGGGACGCCCTGACGATGAAAACTCTTCGAGAGTAAGCCAAATGACCGATGAAGCAACAGGTTCAGGCGGTGTTCAAGGTCGCCTTGCGGTCATCGGCTATCCAGTCGAACACAGTCAATCACCCCGAATTCACCAGCAGTTCGCCCGGCAGTTCGGCGGTCGAGTCGAATACTCGAAACTGCCCGCAAAACCCGAGCAGTTTCCGGCCCTTCTGAAAGATTTTTTTGATCGAGGGGGGCGGGGTGCGAACATTACCCTGCCGCTCAAGGAAGCCGCCTGTGAAATTTGCACTCAACTGGACCCATACGCCGAAAAAGCCGGAGCCGTAAACACTGTCTGGTATCAGCGAGAATGGCATGGAGCCAACACTGACGGCAGAGGGCTGATAAACGATTTGACGCAAAACCTGGGTGTCTCGTTGCAGGGCCGGAGCGTCCTGATTCTGGGCGCGGGCGGAGCAACCAGAGGCATACTCGCCCCTCTTCTTCAACAAAGGCCCGAAGAGGTTGTGATTGCCAACAGAACCCTGAATAAGGCCATAGACCTGGCGGATGGCTTCGCCGGAGATGCTCGCCTTCGGGCAGTCGACCTGAAACGGCTTGCGAAACCGTCAAGCCAACCCTTTGACCTGATTATTCAGGCGTCGTCAGCCGGTCACCAACAGCAACTGCCTCCCCTGTCAAAAAGCCTGCACCATGCACACACCTTCAGCTATGACCTGAATTATGGCGAAGCAGCGAAACCCTTTCTGCAACGGGCCAGTGCCAGCACCGCAAAGCATCTTGTAGCAGATGGCCTCGGCATGCTGGTAGAACAGGCCGCTCTGAGTTTTGAGCTTTGGTTCGGTAAAAAGCCGTCCACGAAAGAGGTAATATCCGACCTGAGAAACGACTCAAGGCTTCTGCGACAGCAAAAATGAACACTCCCTATCGCTTTATCGCTGGTGCAGTTTGTCCGCAGTGCCGAGCCGAGGACCGTATTGTCGCCAATGATTTCAGCGTCAAGTGCGTGGTCTGTGATTTTGAGGAGTTTCGAGAGGACCAGAAGGCACCGGCTTCGGAGTCAATGCCGAAAACTCTGGCTCAACCGATACGGTTTCTCAAGCCCTCAAAAAACGAAGAAGGCTGACTGCTCCAGCCAGGGCAGTCGCAGTCGACTGGCTACTGACTTGAATGGTCTTTTCGCCCGAAGGATGCATTTTGCTGG
>RKSB01000116.1 GCA_007571095.1 K189A clade bacterium
ACAGGCCCGCTGACGACGGTGGTCCCCAGCCATCCATGGCGACTGTGACTATTACTGTTCTCTCTCGAACTCCGACCGCCGAGGCAGGCCCCAACCAGCCAACCGGCGTGAATGAGGGCGACAGAGTTATCCTGGACGGGTCAGGGTCGAGCGACTCGCAGGGCCAGGCTCTCACTTATGCCTGGTCTCAAGCCCCCGGCGAGACACCGGAGATTCAGCTGACGGGTGAAGATACAGCCAACCCGGACTTTGTTGCCCCCGACCTGGGCGACAGCAACGACTATGTTGTCAGCTTCATCCTCGTTGTCACCGACACAGACGGCAACCAAAGCCCACCGGATGCCGTCACCATCAACGTCAGTGCCATAGACAATGACCCGAACGCCGCCGCTGCTGGCCCTGCCGAGGCCGTCTCTGAGGGCGATATCATCACTCTTGACGGCACAGGGTCGACGGACGACGGCAGTATCAGTGCCTATGAGTGGAATCAAACCCCTGGCGAGACACCGGCCGTTTCGCTGATGAATGCCGATACAGCCAATCCGAGCTTTGTCGCACCGAATTCGGTAGACCCCTACACCTTGAGCTTTATCCTGACTGTAACCGATAACGGCGGCAATACAGGCACAACTACCCTTGCCATCAACATCAATGCCGAAAATGATGCCCCGACGGCCGATGCCGGTTCTGATGTCGTCGCCCTCATCAACGAGACAGTCACTCTCGACGGGTCGGCTTCGAGCGACCCCGAAGGGTTCGTCGTCACCTATACCTGGACTCAGGTGGTTGGAGAGGCAGTGGTTTTGAGCGACTGGACGACCGCTCGCCCGAGCTTTACAGTGCCCTCGGTGAGCGACACCACACAGCTTGTTTTTGAATTGATCGTGGCTGACGTAGCAGGTCGAGCTTCAACGCCGGATCTGGTGGTAGTAACGGTACAACCGGTGGACGGTAACGCAGTACACCGAGGTGTACTCTCGGTTGTCGGCACTCAGGTCAGCGGTGCGGCAGTATCCGCCATCGGCAATCGAATCAGTGCCGCTGTCAGTGCTCGAGGCCCGAGCATCTCCGTTGGTGGACGCACTGGTCTGGCGAATATTGCGCGCTACTCTGCTCATCGTTACGACAATACCCGAACATTGACCATGAGAGATCTGCTGGATTCTTCCAGCTTCAGCTTCTCGCTCGACAGAAGGAGTCCTGCCGGAAATCGGGACAAACGTTGCCTGACCTGCCGGTTTACCTTCTGGGGATCGAGCAGCTATCACAACATCGAAGATTCAAGCGACGGTACGGATTTTGACGGCGATGTCGTGATTGCCCAGATGGGTGCCGACACCGGCCTGACCGAAAATCTGCTGGTAGGTGTTTCAGCCAGTTGGTCCGAAGGTGACTTTGACTACAGCCGAGCCGGTAACTCAGGCGAGTACAACCTTGAACTGACCAGCATTCATCCTTACATCGCCCTCTATCTGCTGAAAGACTATCTCAACATCTGGGGATCGGTCGGCTATGGAACCGGTCATGCCGATCTGTCGGTGACGAATACTCAGTTTACCAACAACCTTGAGATGGAGACCTATTCGGTCGGCGGCAGCCTCAAGTTGCTGAGTATTCGAAGCTTCGAACTGAATATTCAGGCCGACTACACCTCCACTCAACTGACTCTCGAAGACACCGCCAGAATGCAGGGTACCGAGGTTGATTCCGACAGAACAAGAGTGGCGGTTGAACTGGCCAGCAGGGTGCAGTCTTCCAGTGGAGCAGAACTTGACCGCCGAGTCAGCCTGGGTCTGGTCAACGAGGACGGTGACCGAAGCATCGACAGTGCCCTTGAGGCGGGTGGCAGCCTGGCTTACAGGGCACAAAACGGGTTTGGCTTTGAAGTCAGTGGTTATGTGATGGATGACGGTGAAGACTACCAGGCCTGGGGCGTTGAAGCGGCGGTCCTGTTTACCGAGTCACCTAACGGCGGACTTTCGTTTGAACTTGAACCTGGTTACGGCACGGTCAAGGAAGCCACCGGTCGTCTGTCAGACCTTGATGCCAGGCATTCCTCCTCGCTCCTGACTACTGAGTCTGCCGACTTTGAACCGGCCATGCGCCTTCGAAGCGAAATCGCCTATGGGTTGCACCTGAACCGTATTCAGGGTCTGATTCAGCCCTACGCCGAAATGGGCCTCGGTTACTACACCGACCACTATACGCTGGGTGTTCGCTGGCAGCCCTCCAGTTCCCTGCACTTTGATCTGGGCAGCCGTCAGGAGTTGTCAAGAGACGAGGATCAGGCACTGCTTCTCAGGGTTCGCTGGAACTTTTAGGCTGAGCAAGTTTTGTCGCCGGCCTGATCTTTGGTCGGCGAGTGCTGTCAAGTCTCTTTCGGTCACACCGAACCCTGTTCTTTTCTGAACGCCTTTTAGCAGAGTTTTGCTGCCGAGTGAAGCTCGCCCGTCCCTTGCAGGCCCTGCCGAAAAATAGCCCCGACGAAATTCCTTGGCTCGCTTCTGTGTTTCGGTCTTCAGCGAAGGGGGTCAGCCGCAGTAGTCTGGTGTATCCCTTGATGATGGCGGCTCTTTCGCTCATCTCTCTCGACTGTAAACGAGAATAACGCTGGACGGATGTCGAGCGAACCCTGAAGGCGAAATGTCTGAATGCAGACGACTAAGGCGAGGAGAGTCAACCGGTCAGTACTGCGTCGATCAATGCCCCTTGATCGTCAGGCTCTTCTGAAGTGCTTCGTTGAATTCTTCGGCATTGCTGGCCTGAAAGGCAGGCACGCCAAAGCCTTTGGCCAGATTCACCCAGCCATTAGCGAAGGGAGTCAGCCGGTCAGTACTGCGTCGATCAATGAAGGCCCCTTCATCGCCAGGCTCTTTTGAAGCGCTTCGTTGAATTCTTCGGCATTGTTGGCCTGAAAGGCAGGCACGCCAAAGCCTTTGGCCAGATTCACCCAGCCAATTGCCGGCTTGTCCAGACTGAACAGAGAAGAAGATTTTTCGCCGACGACCGGATTGCCCATACGAAGATATTCGCTTTGCAGAATCGAATAACGGCGGTTGTTGTAGATAATGGTGGTCGCATTCAGTTCTTCTCTTGCCTGAGTCCATAAAAACTGTAGGGTATAAGCCGCCGCTCCGTCTCCAAGCAGGGCGATGACTCGCTGATCGGGGCGGGCTATCGCTGCACCGGTGGCTACTGGCCCGGCCTGTCCAATGGCACCTCCTGTAACATTCATCCAGAGGATTTCGCCGCCTCCCTGCAGGGCATCAAAAGATGCCTGACCACCACCCGAGTCAACGCTGACAATGGATGAGTCGGGTGCCAGGGCGGCGACCGAGGCGGCTATCGAATGGACGGACAGATCGCCTTGTGGCAAGCCCGCAGGTTGCCTCGACCTGACTTCGACGGGCCGGGCTTGCAGCCTTTCTGCAAGTGCTGTCAGGGCAAGGGTTGCGTCTTCGCTACGGTCAGCCAGCCAGGAGATATTTGTTTTCGGAGGAGTCATGAGGCTCGGCAGGTTTTGATAGGCAAAGAAGCTGACCGGCTCTTCGGCACCCGCAATCAACAGGTTGCTGACTCCTTCCAGAGCCTTCATCGCCTGTTCAGGAAAGTAGGGCAGGCGGTCAATGGCGGGCAAGCCACCACCCAGCGGTATGGCCGCCGGAAAGGTGTGAGTCATGACGCGGCAACCTGTGTGCCGACCGATGGCAGCGGCTGCTCGAAGGCCTTCCGGAGTCAGTGCGTTGCCGCCAAGAAACAACAGACCGTTTGAGTCCGCTTTCCCTGCTGCTTCCTGAATTCGATCCTCCGGTACCTGTTTGACTGGTACGGCGGCTTCTGGCGGGGCCATCGGGCCGGCTTCTTTCCAGGCGCGATCAGTCGGAATAATCAGAGTGGCGATTTGTCCCGTACTGCCCGGCGAGCGAGTATGCATGGCCCGAATGGCATCGTTTGCGCACTCGCTCAGGCTGTCCGTTTCCTTGATTGATCTGTACCAGCAGGAGAAGTTTTTTGCCAGGGTTTCGATGTCCGAACTCAAGGGCGTGTCGTATAGCTGATGGGGAATCGCGTGGTTGCCAACCAGATTGAGGATGGGGCTGCCTGCTTTTCGGGCATTGTGCAGGTTGGCGATACCGTTGGCCATGCCGGGGCCTAAATGCAGGATGGTGGATGCCGGCCTTCCAGACGCTCGTGCAAAACCGTCGGCGGCTCCGGTGCAGACTCCCTCAAACAGGCATAGCACCGCCCGCATCGAAGATCGGTCAATCGCTTCCAGCAAGGACATTTCCGACGTTCCGGGATTGGCAAAACAATGGTCAATACCGGATTTCACCAGTGTTTGGACAAGCGCGTCGGCTTCGGTTTTTGGTGACTGATTCAAGAGCCTTCCTCGTAACCCGACTATTACTCACACACTAACAGACAAAACTTTGGCTGACAATTTTGTGACGCTGAAAAAATCTTTCCAGTTACCTGTAAATACCTGTCTTTTCTACAAAAAAATTCATTCCTCGGAAAGATATTCAGCGAATTTACGTCTGCCCGAGTGGTCGCATACCGTCCTTTGGAGTTTGTTGAGTTAAACGGAGACAAAACCCTTCAGTCAATCTTCACTATGCTCGAAAAACTCTGCTTTTCACCGAAAGCCCAAGAGTTCCTGCGGCGAGTGCC
>RKSB01000001.1 GCA_007571095.1 K189A clade bacterium
AATTGGCGCGGTCAAAAGGGCTGAGGTCAAGGAATTAAGCAGAGTGCCAGGTATCAGCCATTCACTGGCCACCGCCCTCTACGGAAGACTGCACCGCGAATGATGACCCTTTGTTCAGGAAGGCCGTCTGTTGTGTAAAAATCGGTAATAATTACTCACGGAACTACCCATCATGCTCAGGGAGTCATGCTCAAGCCGAAAGAAGGCTCTCGCCGAAATAGCCTTGCCGAAAACAAATGTTCCGTTTCGCAACCAGATTCTCAGGTCTTTCGAGTTGTTAAAGCCAGCCAACCTCGGCCATAAAGCGAGTTTCATGCCCGCTTGTTACGACTATCAACCCTTGAAGGCAAGGTCGATCTACTTTTGATGAACGCCCCTACTCTGGTAACCCTTCTGAGGTTGGCACTGATTCCACCCATGGTGTTTTGTGCCTCCATGGATCTTCTATGGGCCAGAATATTGGCCGGCGGCATCTTCTGTCTGGCGGCGTTCACCGACTGGCTGGACGGTTATCTTGCCAGAAGACTCAAAAAGACGACCGCCTTCGGAACCTTTCTGGACCCCTTTGCCGACAAATTGTTGGTCGTATCGGCACTGGTTATGCTCATTGCACGCTACGACGACCTCTACTTCACTCTACCGGCGTTACTCGTTATCAGCCGAGAAATCATCATTTCCGGCCTGAGGGAATGGATGGCCATCGTTCGCAAAAAACAAAGCCTTTTGACCAGCCGGCTTGGCAAATGGAAAACTTTTCTGCAACTGGTCGCCATTGTTCTGCTGTTGCTGGCGACACCGAATGCCCGGCAAGATGGCTTGAGCCAAATCCTGTTGCAGGCGGGCTACTGGGTCTTCTATGCAGCCACCATCCTGACTCTTGTAAGCATGATTCGCTACCTGAGCATTATCTATCCCTATTTTTTCGTCCAATCCGAAGGCACGGAGCCGCCGTCGAACAAAAACTGATGCGGCTTTTTCGGCGATTGCCGAAGAGATTTATAAAAAACGGGAGGCTGGAGACGGAATCGAACCGACCTTCACGGAGTTGCAGTCCGCTGCATAACCACTCTGCCATCCAGCCGCAGGACAACATTTTAGCCTGTTCTGCTGGCTGAATGCTTGAGTTGCCAGAATACTCGGCTTTGGCCGGCAAGCCTGTTTACCTGCCGTCAAAACCTCTCTATGATTCTGTCGCCAGGTTTGTCCCTGTGATAAGGTGGAATCGCCCTAAGGCCAGGGTGGTGGAATTGGTATACACATCAGACTTAAAATCTGACGGCACTTGTGCCTTGCGGGTTCAAGTCCCGCCCCTGGCACTCTGCGACATGGAAGGTTGGCACCGGCTTCCCGTGCTTGCAATCGCTGCCTAGAAGACCCTGCTCCTGTGCAGATTGATCTCGCTGGGGTGAACGATCTGGTACTGGATGGCCAGTATCGCCAGTTGCATGTCCCCTGAAATATTCAGTTTGGAAAAAATCCTGTACCTGTAGCTGTTCACGGTTTTGGGTGATACCGAAAGAGAAGTCGCGATCTGGCGAACGCTGTAGCAGTGAATGATCATCGAGGCGATCTGCATCTCTCTGTCAGAAAGGCTCTGAAAAGGAATACTGTCCTTTTTGCTGAAGGCTCTCAACGCCAGGCTTTGTGCAATATCCTTGCTGAGGTAGCGTTCACCCAAATGAACAGCCTCAATGGCCTTGATGACTTCCTGTGCTCCTACACCCTTGGAGAGGTAGGCGTGCACTCCGTTTGACAGAATGTTCTCTGGCAAAGGCCCGGCACACAAGAGAGTCAGAATAATGATTTTGGTATCGGAGGCGTGCCTGAGAATTCGCTTGGTGGCTTCCAGGCCGCCGATGCCGGGCATGCTCAGGTCCATCAAAACGATATTTGGCCGGTGCCGTATGACCATATCAATGGCCTCCTCTCCGCTGCCAACGTCATCCACTACATAGAGGCCGTCAACTGAGGACAGAATACGGCTCAGGCCGTCACGTACGATCTTGTGATCGTCAACAATAAGAATTTTAATCATGTTCTTTTCCTTGAAGTGTTGTACAGATAAATTCCATCAAATTGCCATTCTGCTGGCACTTGTTAGCTAACCAAAGAATTTGAATGAATGCTAAGGAAATCTGTCGTTCACTCTGTAGGAAATCTGCCTGATTTTAAGATCAGTGCAGAAGAAGTTCTTGTTCACTTCTGACCGAAAGCTTATCCGTTAGTCTGGACTAAACTATATATAACAATAGATTGTAAGGAAATTTTAATATAAGTTCTTATAGACAGGAAAACAAGCCACCTAAAATTCGAATTCAGTCCAGACCGGACAGTGGTCAGAAGGTTTTTCCATTCCCCGAATGTCCAGATCTATACCGGCATTCCGGCAGTTTTCAAGGAGAGCCTCGGATATGAGAATGTGATCTATGCGAAGTCCTCGCCTGGGGTTGCGTTCAAATCCTCTGCTGCGGTAGTCATACCAGCTGTACTGCCTGACCTCTGGATAGCATTGTCGAAAGCTGTCGTACAGTCCCCACGAGAGAATCTTTTCGTACCACTCCCTTTCCTCGGGCAAAAAACTGCATTTGCCCGTTGCCAGCCAGCGTTTGCGGTTTTCTTCGCCGATACCTATGTCAATATCTTGCGGAGAAACATTCATATCTCCCATGACTACCAGCCGGTCCTTGCCATCGAACTGTTCGGCAAAAAACCTGTAAAGGTCCTGGTAGAATTTCCGCTTGTAGGGAAACTTGACCTCGTGATGCCGGCTTTCGCCCTGCGGAAAATACCCGTTAAAAACGTGTATTTGACCATGACCCGGCAACTCAAAGGTGGCGGTGATTGCTCGTCTCTGGGCATCGGGTGGGTCCCATGCAAAGCCAAAGCTGTGTTTGACCAGAGGCAAGCGGTAAAACAGGGCTGCACCATAGTGCCCTTTTTGCCCATAGAAAATCGCCGAATAGCCGAACTCTTTCAGGATCTCGGCAGGAAACTCGCTGTCCTGAACCTTGGTTTCCTGCAGGCCGATAATGTCTGGCTGGTGTCGTTTAACAACCTCTGACAACTGGTGCGGTCTTGCTCGAATACTGTTGATATTGAAAGAAACTATCTTCATGTCTTGAAACTCAACTCCGAAAACCTGAGCCAACGCAGGCGGGGGATTGATACTGGTCCAGGGTCATTCCTGTAGTCGCTCTCCATTCGAATTTTCAGACAGCGGTGCTAGAATGCAACATCTGCGAAGTTATTTTACAGATTCAACGTGACTAAAACGCCTTCTTTTCAATGGGACGATCCCTTTCTGCTCGAGGACAGGCTGACCGAGTCTGAGCGAATGATCAGACAGTCCGCTCGCGATTTTGCCCAAAAGAAGTTGCTTCCGAGGGTTATAGAGGCCACTCGAAAAGAACATTTTCATGTCGAGATTATGCGAGAGTTTGGTGAAATGGGCATGCTGGGTGCCACTCTGCCAGAAAGATACGGTTGTGCCGAAGCCAGCTATGTAAGCTACGGGCTCATGGCAAGAGAGGTCGAGCGAGTTGATTCCGGGTATCGTTCTGCGATGAGTGTGCAGTCCAGCCTGGTGATGCACCCCATCTATGCATACGGATCAGAAGAGCAGAAAGAGAAATTCCTGCCTCGACTGGCCACTGGTGAATGGATCGGGTGTTTCGGTTTAACCGAACCGAATGCAGGTTCCGACCCCGCCGGAATGGCCACTTCGGCAAAAGAGGTTGCTGGAGGCTATGTCCTGAATGGTACCAAAACCTGGATTACCAACGCTCCTGTTGCCGATGTCGCAGTGGTCTGGGCCAAGCTCGACGGTGAAATCAAGGGCTTTCTGGTGGAACGGGGGTTTGAGGGTTTTCGGACCTCTGCCATTGAGGGAAAAATGAGTCTGCGAGCTTCCGTAACCGGCATGATCTCTCTGCAGGAAGTTTTTGTTCCGGCAGAAAATCTCCTGCCCCACTGCAAGGGTCTAAGCGGTCCCTTTGGTTGCCTCAACAAGGCACGTTATGGTATCGCCTGGGGTGCACTCGGTGCCGCTGAGTGTTGTTGGCATGCGGCTCGCGACTATAGTCTGGAGCGTCACCAGTTTGGTCGTCCGCTGGCAGCCAACCAGTTGATTCAGAAAAAACTTGTCGATATGCAAACGGAAATCGCTCTGGGTCTGGAGGGTTGTTTGAGAATGGGCCGGCTGATGGACGAAGACCAGTTGCCGATTGAACTGATTTCGGTCATGAAGCGCAACAACTGCGGAAAGGCTTTGGAGATTGCTCGGCTGGCCAGAGATGTGCATGGTGCCAATGGCATATCCGACGAGTATCACGTGATGCGTCATCTGGTCAATCTGGAAACAGTGAATACTTACGAAGGCACTCACGATATTCACGCGCTTATTCTGGGGCGGGCACAAACCGGAATTGCCGCCTTTTCGTAAGCTGGCTACCGCCGAAAAACAGGCTTCGATGAACAGGCACGGACTGGCTGATGCTCGTCAGGCCGGCAAGCCCTCGCAGGACTTCTATACCCTCAGAGAAGGCAAAGCTGTTTGCCTGAATAATGA
>RKSB01000206.1 GCA_007571095.1 K189A clade bacterium
GGCGAAAAACTTCAGAAAGCGGGATTTTCTCCTCTCATCGGCTTGCAGTCGTGGGTCGCTTACTCTGGCTTGCTGGGTATGCCCCTGTGGATTGGTGCGGTGAGTGCGTCTCGGCCGGCAATCGAACCTCTGGTCGGCTACATGGCTTCGGTACAGTTGCTGAGTTCTGCGGCCGCCGGCCTTGCCTGTGCCGCCTTTATCGGTCGGCTGAACCTCAGATATATCGCGCTGGTTGCCGGTCTGTTGCTGGTGTTCGCCAATGTCTTTTCGGCATTTGCGGCTTCAGCGGCAACGCTTTTTCTGATGCGCGGGCTATCCGGTGTCGCCGAGGGTGTGCTGCTGGCTACCCTCAATGCCACCATCGCACGCACCGGCAACGCCGATCGCCTGTTTGCATTCTCGCAAACTTCAGTGGCCGTATTCGGTATTCTGTTTTTTGCGATTACTCCTCGGCTGATGGAGACTTATGGCGTATTTGCACCCTTCTTCTTCGTCGCAGTAATAGGTGCCCTCTTCTTTCTTGCTCTGGCCTTCGGAAGTGGTTCGGATGCCGAACAGGCAACGGACAGTTCAGCACTCGAAGGCACCAGCAGCGAAGCTCGCTGGACGCTTGCGGGTATGCTGGCACTGCTTGGACTGGGGCTGGTTTTCGTCGGCTCCCAGAGTGGCTGGGCTTTCATGGAGCGCATGGGCGATGCCAAGGGCTTTTCAACCGCTACTATCGGTGCCGGGCTGGTTGCCGGACAGTTCCTCAGCCTGGCAGGGCCGGTCGCCGCCGTGTGGGTAGCCACGAAACTTGGCCGATTACCTGTGGCTATAATCGGTGCGGGTCTGTATGTTGCCGTGTTGACCGCTGCGAGCATGCCGATTGCCGCTCATTTTTATCTGGTGGCCGCCCTCTGCTTTCAGTTTTCCACTCTGTTCTTCGTCACCGGTTGCTTTGCCTGGCTCGCCGCACGAGACACCGGCGGCAAGGCGATTTCGGCGGCACCGGCGGCGATCAACATCGGCGGAGCACTGGGACCTGGCTTTGCCGGCTGGCTGATACACAGCGGCGGCTATCCGACCATGGGGGCTGTGATGATCGTGTTCTTCATTCTGGGTGGCATCGTCATCGGTGCTGCCGGCTGGGTACGGGACGAGCCTGCCTGAAACCTTCCGAAAACAGAGCTGCCCGACAGGCCCACGGGTTCCGGTTTCCCTTGAAGAGGTCTCGAACAATGACGGTTGTGCAGCCTCTTCAGACGTGGCGAAATGCAGACTGAACAAGAAATCCTGAGCGACAGAGAAGATTCGCACCGGCTTTGTTCAGCATGGCAGAAAAAATCGACTTGAGCCAGCAGGCCGGTTTCGGTGCCTTTTCCTGTTCCCCTCTCTTGCCGCAAAGATCAGCCGCCTTTGCGAGGCGGTTGTTGGACCTCCACAGACATCATCAGAAAGCCCGAAAAAGCCACGTTAGATGAGCCGATGCTTTTGTCGACCCGCTCTCTTCCGGCGTTGATGATGGTGCGGTATTTTTCGTAGAAATCCCAAGTCGGAGTGGGCTTGTAAACCGGATCGGTGATGCCGAAGTGCTTCAGGATGCCTTTGGTCGTGGTGGGTTTGACAAATATTTCCCGAACCGGTGCATAGTAGTTTGGAATGACGGTCAACAGGCTCCACTTGGCCAGCTTTCGAGTTTTCAGCAGGTCAAGCATCGCCTCAAAGCCGAGCCTTTGGTTGCCGTGCAGCATTTCTCTCAGCCCGTCGACCAGAAAAGCCTTTTCGTCCTCGTTCAGGCCGCCCACAAAATCGCGAAACCGAGGTTTCTCGAAGACCGATACCAGAGAAGACCGCGAGACGATTCGAGCCATGTTTGCGGCGGCGAGAGACACATTGGCGAGTGCACTCTCGGCGAAAAACTCTCTTGACAACTCGGTCATTCTGCCGACGGTGTGTCGCTTGATCCTTTTGGCCAGCTCCGGCGTTTCGAATCCGCTCGGATACTGCATCAAAAAGTTCTGCTCCAGCCTTTTCAGCGCTTTTATATCGAGTCTGGTCACAGGAGCAGTGGAATTGGCGGACATTCTGGCCTCTGGTCGATTAGTCGGCGTCCTTGTTCGTTTTTCTCTCTGTCTCTGAAACCGGACAGAAAGGGTTACGGGGTTGTGGCCATAGACCTTACGAGCGATGACCTGGCGGGTCGCTTGCAAATGGAGAGCTACTTTGCCTTGACTCGAACAGGCAGAGTCTTCAGGCCCGACACAAAGATCGACTGCACCAGCCTGGGCTCGCCGGCGAGTTCGATGCTTTTGACACGCCGAAAAAGCTCTTCGTAGAAATAACGAATTTCCATTCTGGCCAGAATGTTGCCCAGACAATGATGGACGCCATAGCCGAACGCCAGATGGCGATTGGGCCGGCGGTCGACCTTGAATTGTTCCGGGTCATCGAAGACCTCCTCGTCTCGGTTGCCCGAGGGGTACAGCATCATGACGGGCTGGCCTTCCTTGATCGACCTGCCTCGAAGCACATAGTCCTCGGTGGCGAAACGAAGAAAATGCTTCACCGGCGTAACCCAGCGGATGATTTCATCAATGGCGAGGGGCAGCAGATGCGGGTTGTCCCTGACTTTGGCAAATTCTCCAGGGTTCTGAAGCAGTGCCAGCAGTCCGCCGGCAATCGATGAACTGGTCGTGTCATGGCCGGCGGTTGCAATAATGACATAGTAGGAGATGGCCTCGATGTAACCGATGGGTTCGCCGTCGATTTGGGCATTGGCGATCACCGTCGCCACATCGGTTCCCGGGTTTTGGCGACGATCCTCGGTCATGGCGGTAAAGTATTGAAAAAAGTCGGTGATTGTCTCTATGCGTTCCTCTGCTGTAGGCACCTGACGCCGCATATCGGGATCGTCGGCACCAAACAGCTCCTGCGTAAGCTTGAGCATTCTCGCTTCGTCGCTTTCAGGAACTCCCAGTATCATCATGATGACATGCAACGGGTACCAGACAGCCACATCAGAAACAAAATCAAGCTCTCCAGACTGGTCGAGCATTCGATCCACCGCCTGTTTTGCGAGCTCTCGCACTCTGGCTTCGACCGTCTTCAGGTTTGTGGGCATAAACCAGTCCTTGGTCAGGTCACGAAACTTCAGGTGTTCGGAACCGTCCATGTTTATCAGCGTCCTCAAAAGGATGCCGGCCTCTCGTGAAGCCTGTTCAACGACATCGGACTGTAGTACCGACAGGTTCGTATTGAGGAACTTGTCGTTCTGTTTTTCGATTTCGACAATATCGGCGTGCTTTGTCGCAATCCAGAATGACTTGTGGGTCTCCGACTCAATGTAGGGGACCGGGTCGTGAGTGCGCATGTGAGCAGTCAACCGATAAAAGTAGTCGGCATCCGCAAAGGTGGTGGGCTTGACAATATCTGCGTAGTCCATCGGTGGCCTCCGATAATTGAGGAGTCGTTAAAAATACGGTGTTCTCTGGATGGCCTTCTAACAAGGCACTTCCTAAAGAGTGCCATTTTTCTCTTTCGCCGACAACAACAGGCCGGTATTGTTGAACATTCGATGATTTGGCGAGGCAGGCACGGCTTGCCTGAAGGCTGCCTGCCTCGATACCGCCGAAACAGCAGGTTCGCTCAGCCCTGAACCTCCGCCGCAGGCCAGGCATTCAAGACGAAAAAAGCCTGATTACACTCGGCACAAATCGGCACTGGCTCCGAGAAGCATTTGACTTTCAAATCGGGACTCTCTTAGTATCGGGAACTGCCCTTCAAGACTTCTCCTGAGGGGCGTATGAACGAAAAGGAGAGTACATGATTGAACGCAAAACCATTCTGCAAATGTATGCTGCGGCCGTGTGTTTCTTCACTCTGGTGTTCGGCATTATTGCAGGCGGACGAATGATCGGAAGTGCTCTCGGAGTGATTTCACCCGAGTATTTTGCAAGCGGCCCGGAGCACAGAGTCCGCCATGGCGGACGAGGACACATGCATAGTCACTCCAGAGGCCATGGACATCATGACTCTCGGCGTGAAGGTCGCCATTCGGACCGGAGAAAGAAAGGCCATTCCGACGGACATGACAGGCATTCGGAGAATGAAAGCAGACATGACAGACGTTCGAATGAAGAAAGAATGGATCGAGGCAGAGATGACTTCTCCGATGAGCACGAAAGACATTCGGAGAACGAAAGAACGGTTCAAGATGACGCCGCCGACCGGCATGATGCGCATTCGGAAGGCGAGAGAATGCACTCGCCTTCAAAAGGCAAGGCCGACAAGGCTTACCACAAGAAGCGGTATGGCAACAAACGACGAATGGCCGTCAGATCAATGGTCAGGTCGATGATCTATGTGCTTTTATGCGGCATCTTCTTCTTTGTTCACTGGCGCATACTTCAACGGAGCCCGGAAAAGTAAGCGGTGAGTGACCACCGGCTCGAAGGCACTGCAAGCTGTTCGCTCTGCCTTCGAGTCAACCGGTGCCTTCAAGAAAATGCACGCCGGTCAGCTGGCTGCTGACCTCCCAGAGACGTTTCGCTACATTC
>RKSB01000138.1 GCA_007571095.1 K189A clade bacterium
TTGCAGTGGCCAAAAAGGCGCGCACAGAAGGCACTCCCCTCAAGAGGCGGCAGTTGCACTTCAGCGAATGACCGCCGAAGAATTCGATGCCAGAGTGCAGAGTCTCTCAGCCAGGCGGCTTTTCCGGCAAAGTGCCGAGCATATAGTCGACGGCCTGTGCCAGTTCCTCGTCGGAACAACTGCGACACAGGCCCCTTGGCGGCATGGCTCCGAGTCCCTGTATGGTTGACTGTATCAACCCGCTGCGTCCCCTTTGCAAACGTTCGGTCCAGTCCTCCGGGCGAGCGAGCCTGGGGGCACTCGACACTCCGTTCAGGTGGCAGGATATGCACCATTTCTGATAGATCTGCTTGCCCGGTTGATCCACCACTGCCGGCTGAGCAACCCCTTCGTCCTGTTGGTCGGAGACGGATCCGTCATCGCATGCCACAAGGGCAAATACGCATAGCAGGAGTAATCCGCTCGCTTTCAATCCTGCTGCCATTCCTCAATCTCCCGCCGGCATGCGTTATCCAAAGAACTCCGTTCGAACCCGATTTCACACTGGTTCGCAGGGTTTGCTACAATGATCATGCTTCTTTAGCCTCTCAAGAAGCGATTCTCGTCTCGCGCCTTAATCCAGATTCACCGGACCCCTATGAGCCAACCGGATTATCAAGTAGCAGACATTCGGCTGGCAACTCTTGGTCGCAGGGAAATCATTCTCGCCGAACTGGAAATGCCGGCCCTGATGATGCTGAGAGAATCTTACCGCAACACTCAACCCTTGGCGGGAGCAAAGATTCTCGGCTGCCTTCACATGACAGTGCAGACCGCCGTATTGATTGAAACCCTGCTGGAACTCGGGGCTGAAGTACGCTGGTCGTCCTGCAACGTCTTTTCCACTCAGGACTCGGCGGCGGCGGCAATGGCGGCCAGAGGCGTACCCGTGTTTGCCTGGAAGGGCGAAACCGAAGAAGAATACATTCAGTGCATTCGCCGAACCATCCTGAAAGACGGCCAGCCCTGGAACGCCAACATGGTACTTGACGATGGCGGTGACCTGACTCGAATGCTCCATCAGGACTATCCTCAAATACTCGACTCTGTTCACGGCATCACCGAGGAAACAACCACCGGTGTAAGACGACTGCACAAGATGCTGGCCGACGGAACACTGAAAGTTCCGGCCATTGATGTCAACAACTCGGTCACCAAATCAAAGAATGACAATCGTTATGGTTGCAGGCACAGCCTGAATGATGCCATCAAGCGAGGCACCGACATGCTGCTGTCGGGAAAGAAGGCTCTGGTGATCGGCTATGGCGATGTGGGCAAAGGCAGTGCCGCCAGCTTGAGGCAGGAGAACATGATCGTTCGAGTCAGCGAAATCGATCCCATCTGTGCCATGCAGGCCTGCATGGACGGCTACGAAGTGGTGTCTCCCTATATTCATGGCAAAAACACAGGCGAGCAAGCGGACATTAACCTGCCTCTGATGGAAGACACCGACCTGATCGTAACCTGCACCGGTAACAAAAACGTCTGCGATGCTCACATGCTCGAAACGCTCAAACGAGCAGCCGTCGTTTGCAACATTGGTCATTTTGACAACGAAATCGATACCGAATACATGCGACAGAACTGGGTTCTGGAAGAGGTTAAGCCGCAGGTGCACAAGGTTTACCGAGACGAGAACCCGAACAATTTCCTGATCCTGCTGTCCGAAGGCCGGTTGGTCAATCTGGGCAACGCCACCGGCCACCCGTCAAGGATTATGGATGGCTCCTTTGCCAATCAGGTGCTGGCACAGATCCATCTATACGAACACAAATGGGCGGATTCGGCGGTCGATCAAAGGCCGAGAGTGAGTGTGAGCAGCCTGCCGAAACACCTTGACGAGCAGGTCGCACGTTACATGGTGTCAGGCTTCGGCGGTATGCTGACTCAACTGACAGAGGAACAGTCCGACTACATACAGACTCCCGTCGACGGGCCCTTCAAGCCAGCCGACTACAAGTACTAGAAGTACCCGGCTCCCTCGTCTCAGGACTCAAGCTCAACAACCTCGGCCACTCGTCCGAAAAGTTCGCTGTAAACCTCCTGAGTGATGTTCAGCGGCACCCTTTGCTGAAGCAGGTCTTTGCCCTGTTTTTTGCGAATTCGACGCTTGGGTGGCTTGGTGTTTATAAGCTTCAGATCAACATTCACCAGCACCCTGGTGGCAGACTCAGCTTCCACCGACGCAGTCAATTCGACCTCCAGTTGCCGCCTCACCTGCCGGCGAACAAAAGCAGAGGGGCTTGAAGCCCATCCGTGCGAAGCAGGAGTCAGGCGAGCCAACACTTGTCCACCCTGAAGATCGACCGAACTCAAGGTATAGCCATACTCTTCCAGCACCACAACCAGGCTGTAAAAGACAATTTTCTTTTCAGCACCGACAAACTTGTAATGACTGACAATATCAAGGTCGGCAGGCGGTGGAGTAGCCGGTCGACTACTACAGGAAGCCAGCAACACAGCCGATGCCAGCAATGACAGGAACCTGTGTAGTGAGTTTACCGACTCGAGCATACAGGCATACTCGGCCAAAGGGTTGTAGTCCCGCCAGCAAGGTCAAAAGCCAGTCTGGGCAACATCATCCGGAATCAACGGATAACGAATACCCGCCCACTTTTGTACTACTCTGACCACCTGGCAACTATAGCCAAACTCGTTGTCATACCAGGCATAAATGACCACTCTGTTGCTGTTGCTGTCGACCAGCGTCGATTCGGCATCAACCACGCAGGCGTGCCGATTACCGACAAAATCGGAAGACACCACCTCTGGAGACATCGTAAAGTCAACCTGCCTTTGCAGGTTGGAATGCAGGGCAATGTAGCGCAGATAGTCATTAAGCTCTTCTCTGGTCACAGACTCTTCCAGAGCAAGGTGGAGCATCAGCAGCGAGACATTGGGAGTAGGCACACGAATGGCATTGGCAGTGAGCCTGCCTTCCAGTTCTGGCAACAACTGGGTTACCGCCCGAGAGGCACCTGTCTCGGTAATCACCATATTGAGTGGAGCGGCTCGCCCGCGACGACTCTTGGGATGAAGGTTATCCACCAGATTCTGGTCGGCGGTGTAGGCGTGCACTGTCTCTATATGACCGAAACGCAGCCTGAACTTGTCATTGACTGCCTTGAGTATGGGCACCACGGCATTGGTGGTACAGGAAGCAGCCGCCAGAATTTTGTCGTTCGGAGACACTTGGGACGAGTTGACTCCAGACACGATGTTTTTGATCGGAGGGCGAGCGGAGGCCGTCAGAATGACTCGATCTGCACCCTTGCTTTCAAGGTGTCTGCTCAGCCCCTTTTCGTCTTTCCACCGACCGGTGCTGTCGATGATAATCGCATCGTGAATGCCATACCGGCTGTAATCAATACGCCCTCTGTCGTCGGCGTAGATCACTCGAATAACATTGCCGTTGGCGATGATGCACTGATTGGCCGGATCTGACCGGATAGTACCTTCAAAGTCTCCATGTACCGAGTCTTTGCGCAACAGGCTGGCTCGCTTGTCCAGATTGTCGTTGTTGTTGGGGCGCAGAACCACCGCCTTCAGCAACAGCTGACCGCCGCCACCGGTTTTTTCTATAAGCAATCGGGCGATCAGGCGGCCAATTCGACCAAAGCCATAGACAACTACATGCCGAGGTTCCTTCACGGGAGGAGTGTGGCGGCCTATAACCTCTTTGACCTCCTGCATCACGAATGCCTTCAAGTCGATGCCTGACGGCAGGTTCATTGATTTGACGGCCAGCTTGCCTACATCAATGTGGCAGGGACCAAGATCAAGCCCCGACAAAATTTCAAGGACAGGGTAGGCCTCAAACTCGGATAATTCATTGCCGGCAGCCTGTCTCACTCGCCTGAATATTTTCATCAGGTGAGGCACGCTCTGGCTGTAAAGTGCCCTGCCGTAACAGTAGGTTACAACGCTCTTCCGATAAAGCTTTCCAATAATTGGGATCATCGCCTCGGCAAGAGTTTCTCGCTCCTTCCAGTCGGCAAAGGCGTTTTCCAGCTTGGGTATAACCATGAATGAACGCTCGGTTCTTGATTGTCGGAACAACGGGGACTGCGTATTATCCTGCCTGAACCGGATTACAGCAAGGGAGAAGATGGCTGAAAAGGCTTGGGGCGGTGGCGAAAAATCCTCAGAATCACTACCCTCGCCGGTGCCGATTATTTAGAATAGCGTCCTTTCCACAATCGTCCTGCTCATGCTTGAAGCTCTGCCAAAAGCCAGTTTGTCGGCGACTCGTCGGCAAGGCCGAAACACTCAAACTCTCTGGTGTGGACTTTCTCGAGGAGCCATACCTCTGGCAATTGCCCGAGCATCGGAAAAGTATTCGGGCCTGGTGCTGGTGATTGCAGACGACCCTGCCCTTGCCTCAGAAATTGCACGAGGCGTCGCCTTTTATCTGCCCGCAGACAGACAGGCTCCGAGCAGCTTTCCGCAGTGGGAGGCTTTGCCTTACGAAAGG
>RKSB01000095.1 GCA_007571095.1 K189A clade bacterium
ACTTAAAAGAATAGACCGTTGAAGTCAAAAGCTCTCGGACATGAATACAGAAGATCGGCACCCGCCTGCATCAGCTTGTGCCGACTCACAATCAAGGAATTGAGATTCTTTGCACCAAGGGCCCCTGCCCTGTTCCCTTCGTGAAGAGCAGACGCTCACTTTACATTGCAATTTCAACATTAAATATTAATTTTGCAATAATAAGCAAGCCTGCAAGCAAAACCTCGGGCTTATATACCTGACTTGACAAGTTCTTTCAGGCACGGGAATCAGGAACGCTTGACCGAATGCGGAAGACAGTCGCCCGTTGTCGGCAGCCGGCTTCTTTGCCGACACCTCATTGCCGACAACGGGCTTTTGAATGCAGCCCTGGCAGGGCACGCACCAGCGTTTCGGGAGTCGCACCCTTCAGGTCTCGTTGCGGGTCAAGCATCGGTTTCATTGCCGAAGGGTCACAGCATGGCCTAAAACAGAAAGACCTTTGGAAAGACGTTCCCGATCTTCCGGCGGCTATTCTGGCTTGATCTGGTTGCAACCAGTATGGAGCGAGACGTGTCGCAACCGGATGGCTGTGTCAAACCAGGTATATAAGCCCCAAAATTTCTGAAGGCAGAATTTATGCTGCAACGGAACCGCCGACTCTGAACTCCCTGATGGACGGTATTCCGTCATCAGGGGCTGGCAACCTGCACATCGTGGCCTCGAGCCCTCTCCTGCCCCCTTTGGAAGCCTAAGAGTCCTTTCGATCCATCAGTCTGTAGCTGGTGCTACGCCCACCGCCGGGGTTTTGAATGAGAATGGCCTTTGCTTTCAGTTCCTGAATATCACGTAACGCCGTATCGTTTGAACATTTTGCCAGCTCGGCGTATTTCGATGTATTCATGGAACCCTCAAAGCCGTCCTCAAGCATGTGGTTAATGATCAGTCGCTGGCGATCATTGACAGGCTTTTGATGAATGGCATTCCAGAACTGTGCTTTGAACAAAGGGTTGGCAAACCTCGCTTCAGCATTACCAATGGCCCGGCCAAAGCAGTCCAGAAACCACGAAAGCCAGCCTGTGATATCGAGTGTGGCCCGTTGCTGTTTCTCAAGCAAATCGTAATAGTGCCTGCGTTCTGCCTCCATCTGGGACGACAGGCTGTAAAAGCGGTCTTGCGTGCCATCGGCACGCGCCAGGGCCATATCGGTAACAGCTCTGGCGATTCGTCCGTTTCCGTCCCCAAACGGCCGAATAGTCAAAAACCAAAGGTGAGCGATGCCCACCCTCACCACAGGGTCGGTGTCTCCGTCGCCTGCAAACCATTCAAGGAACGCATGCATTTCCGCCTCAAGACGATCGGCACCGGGAGCCTCAAAGCGAACTTTTTCCTTGTCGGCAGAGCCTGCAACAAGCTGCACTGGGTCTGCGTCTATAGTCCGCCAGCCGCTCGCAGGAGTTTTATGCATGTCGCCATGCCCTGTCGAAAAAAGCGCGGCGTGCCAGCCAGACAACCGGTCCTTTATAGTCCGCCAGCCACCAGTGGGAGTTTCGTGCAGGCTATCAGGCTCTGCCGGCAAGAGTGCTGTGTGCCAGCCAAGCAGACGATCCTTTGTCAAAGGCTTTGAGAACTGCTGTGTGGCATCCAGCATCACCTCAACGATGCCTTCCGCCTGTCGGCCTGGAGAAACAGGCTCGGCGGTATTCATCCCGAGCCTGCGTGCAAGCAAAAGCCGAACCTCCTTCGGGTCGAGGTTTGTGCCCTCAACAGCAGATGATGAAACGATATCATGAGTCAGTGTACTCAGGCTGGCCTCGCGCCCAAGCTCAAAACCCAGCCCCTCCATTCGACCAAGCAAACGCCCCTGACGGTGCCGTATATCAGCCAACTGAAACGCAAGAGTTTTGGCATTCCATGTGAAGTTTGGCCAGTTCTGCTGTTGATGAATCCACATATCAATCACCACATTATTTAAGGCGATTATGGGCTTTATTCACCACAAGAGCAATACAAGACCGGAAAATATGCGGAGATTAAGCCTGTTATTCACCGCACTTTTATCGAAAAAGCCATTCGACTAATGCTCAAAGGAGCGAGTCCGGCGACATTATCCTGGGCTTGCGTACAGAAGAAGAGCAAACCTCCTTCGAGTTGAGATTTTCGCCCTCAATAGCGAGCAGATGGATGAGAACATGAGTCAGCTCAATCAAGGTAAATCCGCTCTATTCGTTTGAAAAAAGAGGCTTTTTATCCTCAGAAAAGCTTCACTCACTCGTAGCCTGTATTCGCCCGACTTGATTGCAGGAACTCTTGCATTCCATGTCAAATCCAGCCGGTTCAGGTGATGAATCCAGCTACTAATCACCGCATTATTTAAGTTAATTACGGATTTATTCGCCGCACGAGATTTACAGAAACTCGAAGTTCAAGGCTACAGGGGTCATCCATTCTACAAAGGAGACTGTAGCATTCAGGCAGTTGTTGGTATGCGAAAACTCAGTGGCGGAGAGGGCGGGATTCGAACCCGCGATGGGCGATTAACCCATACACGCTTTCCAGGCGTGCTCCTTCGACCGCTCGGACACCTCTCCTGAGAACAATCCTTAAAGCAGAGTCAGTTCGATTTTGCCCACCAGAGCATAACAGCGACTGCCGGTCTGCAGGCCAAGTTGGCGCATACTGTAGCCTGTTACCTCGGCGAACAACAACTGTCCGTCGTCAAGTTCCAGCTTCAGCAGTGTCAGATCATTCCGCCGGGCGAATGTCTGAACAAGCCTGACCGGCAGCTGATTCAGTATGGAACTCTTCTCGACCGGTCGGCGGGCGATCGCCACTTCCGCCGGTGAAACAGTTATTTGTACCGGCTGACCGGGTGAACCCATTTCGCCTGCCATCTTGAGTGAATGCGAACCGACGACAATCGCCGACAGGCCGGTGTTCTTGTCAAAAGAACTCATGTGGCCATGCAGGCTTGCCGAAGAGGCTCCTTCATGAACAAGTGTTGGCTCAGTCGTTCCTTTGGCAGAATTTTTTTGAAGAGTCGCACGGCCCTTCTGCATATAAATCATCTGCTGGGCAACAACGGCCAATTCCTCTGTCTGGTGCGACGATATGATGACCGGTATGGCGCAGGTCGCCAGATACTCTTTCAGCCAGGTCAGAATCGACCGGCGGCTGGATTGATCCAGAGCCGACAAAGGCTCGTCCAACAACAACAGCCTGGGTTTGGCCGCCAATGCCCTGACCAGTGCCACTCGTTGAATTTCGCCACCGGACAGGCTCTGGGGTGATCGATCCAGCAGAGAATCGACCGAGCAGGCGTGAAGACATTCGTTAAACTCCTCAGAACGGAGCTTGCACCGGCTTCTGTTGAGGGCAAACTGCAGGTTGGCTTCAACCGACAAGTGTTCAAACAGCCGGCTGTCCTGAAAGACCATGCCGATTTGCCGAAGATGGGTGGGTACTCGAGTATCGGCATCCTGCCAGACCCACTCACCCAAAGCCACTCGAAAACGCTCGATCTCTGCCGACCGGCGGCGAGTCACAGGGACCGGCAGGCCGGCTATACACCGCAACAGGCTGGTCTTGCCGGCACCGGACGAACCGGACAGGCCGCATATACCCTGCACCGCAAGATCCGTTTGCAGGCAGAACCGACTCCCTTCTTCGCCCCGAACAAAGGCAAGCCGAATGGCTACTTCCAGCGAATCGCCGCCAAGGGTCATTCGGATACAGCCGACGGCCGAATTTTGAAGCCGTAAGAAGAACGATAGACAAGCGTGAGCAGAAGAAGGGAGAACACCAGCAAAATGGCCGAAATCCGGTGAGCCGTTTCGAGATCCAGCGTCTCCACAGCATCAAAAAGGGCAATCGACAGCACCAACGTCTCGCCGGGAATGGCTCCGCCTATCATCAGCACCACGCCAAATTCGCCCAGAGTGTGCGCAAAAGCCAGTGTTGCCGCTGCCAGAAAGGCTCGGCGACACGATGGAAAGATGACATTAACCCAAAGATCAAGGGTATGCGCGCCAAAAACTCTGGCCGTTTCCAGCAAACCGTCCGGTAGTCTGACAAAGGCAGACTGCAAAGGCTGTACGACAAACGGCAGGGAATAGATGACGGAGGCCACCACAAGACCACTGAAATGAAAGGCCAGGCTGTGGCCCGTAACCTGTACAAAAAACTGCCCCAGAGGGCGAGTTGGATCAAACAGCACCAGCAGGTAGAAACCAAGCACCGTTGGAGGCAGCACCAGAGGCAGGGCAACCAGGGCCTCGATAAACGACCGCCCCGGCAGTCGGGTTTTAGCCAGCCACCAGGCCAGAGGAGTGCCAAGGATCATTAGAATGACAGTGGTCACGGCGGCCAGTTTCAGCGTCAGAAGGATGGTTGTTGTCATGACCCTGAGGAAGAATGGACGGTTGTTCTGTCGGCGTAGCCTGATTGCTTGAGCAGTCGCTGGCTCTCATCGCCCAGAAGCCTTTGCACAAAACG
>RKSB01000125.1 GCA_007571095.1 K189A clade bacterium
ATCCGGCTAATCAAGCTTAAGTGTTGAACACACTCACCTACTGGGTTGACGGCCAGATTTCCCCGGGCTGCGAGACCCGCCCCGAATTCGATCCATTCTGGCTCAAGAAGCCTAACGTCCTGTTATACGGAAGATCCAGGAAGGGTTTTCGGTTGGTTCGTCTGGCTTTAACAGGTGGGCGTATTCGGGGTATTTCTCAATCGACAGCCTGACCACAACTTCTCTGGACAGTTCGTCTGTTTGTTCTGCTTTGGCCAGATAGACGTTTTCCCCGATTTTAACTCTTACGTTGGGGTTCTCTTTGACCAGCTGAGGCCATGTTTTTTTGGTTGGATTACTGGCCGGTATGTACATTCTGCCTTCATGTTGAAGGCACCCGACGGTCACCGAGTAGGGATCTTCAGGGCGGGCTTCCAGAGCCACTGTGTCGTACTGGTTGCAGATTTCCCAGGTGGATGGTGCAGGTACCACTTCGCCTGACAGTTGTTTACCTGGAATCATCAAAATGGGGTCCGAACGCAACAAAAATACCAGCCCGCCGACAATCAGGACAGCCAGCAGAGTCAGTCCGGTGCCCTTAAGAATCTTTTTAAGCATTTTTATTCTCCTGAAGTTTTGGACGCAGGTAGCTGACCGCATCCTGCCGGATTGTTGGCTATTCGGCTTCCCCGCTTTACAGGTCCGCCGCAAAGAGTTCGTTTATTCGCCGGAACCCTCGCCCGAATTCGATCTACTCTGGCCCGAGAAGCCTAACGCCCTGCTATACGGAAGATCCACATAGTGATTCCGCTTGATTCGCCCGGCTTTACCAAGTGGGCGTAGTCGGGGTATTTCGCACTCATCAGTTCGTACAGAACCTCTTTGGACAGTTGGTCTGTTCGTTCTGCTTTGGCCAGATAGACGTTTTCTCCGATCTTGACTCTCACGTTGGGGTCCTTTTCAACCAGCTGAGGCCATAGTTTTTCGGCTGGGTTACTGGCTGGTATGTACAGCCCGCCTTCATACTCGAAGCACCCGACGGTTACCGAGTGGGGATCTTCAGGGCGTGCCTCCAGAGCCATTGTGTAGTGCTGATTGCAGATTTCCCAAGTGGAAGGTGTGGCCACCACTTTCCCCGACAGCCTTTTGCCTGGAATCATCTCAATGGGGTCCGAACGCAGCAAGAACGCCAGACCACCGACAATCAGGACAGCCAGTAGAGTCAGCCCCGTACCTTTAAGAATTTTTTTAAGCATTTTCATTCTCCTGAAGTTTTGGACGCAAGCAGCTGACTCAATCCTACCGGATTGTTGGCCATTCGGCTTCCCCGCTTTACAGGCCCGCCACAAAGAGTTCGCTTGCTTGCCGGAACACTCGCCCCGAATTCGGTCTATGCTGGCCCGAGAAGCCTAACGTCCTGTTATACGGAAGACCCAGAAAGGATTTTCGCCTGATCCTCCTTCTTGTATCAAGCGGTAGTAGTCGGGGTATTTCGCAGTCACCAGCCTGACCAAAACTTCTCTGGACAGTTCGTCTGTTCGTTCTGCTCTGGCCAGATAGACGTTTTCCCCGATTTTGACTCTTACGTTGGGGTCCTCTTCAACCAGCTGAGGCCATGTTTTTTCGGTTGGGTTACTGGCCGGTATGTACAGCCTGCCTTCGTGCTCAAGGCACCAGACGGTTACCGAGTGGGGATACTCAGGACGTGCCTCCAGAGCCACTGTGTCGTACTGGTTGCAGATTTCCCAGGTGGAGGGTGCAGGCACCACTTCTCCTGACAGCTCTTTACCTGGAATCATCTCAATGGGATCCGAACGCAGCAAAAACGCCACTCCTCCGATAATCAGGACAGCCAGCAGAGTCAACCCAGTGTTCTTGAGAATCTTTTCAAGCATGTTTATTCTCCTGAAATTCTTGATAAGGGCAGTTTAACTGAAGCCTGCCGGCTTGTTGTCCATTCGACCTGCCCGCTTTGCAGACCCGCCTGAAGGGTTGGTTTATCTGCCGGAACACTCGCCGTTGAGCAGGGAAGTTTGGCTGACTCGCAACCTCCACTCTGGTTTACAGCCTTATGGCTTGGAAATGGCGTTTCCACCGACGATCGGCTCAACCAATCTTGCCCTGTGTTGACTTCAACACATTCTGGCACAGTTCCTGGGTCTGAAATTCGAACTCGCCCGTCTGCCGAGAAGCCTTGTCCGGCCCTTGGGACCTGAGTGTTGAACAACCTGTCTGTTGGATTGACGGCCGGATTTTGGCTGCGAAGACTCGCCTCGAATTCGATCTGTGCTGGCCCGAGAAGCTAACGTGCCGTTATACGAAAGACCCAGGAAGCATTGCTGCTCGATCCGCTGGATCCGCTGGACTCACTCGATCCGCTGGACTCACCCGATCCACCCGATGCATCCGAACCGCCTGTTCCTGCTCGCCGCATCAATGCAGCAAATTCGGGGTATTTTTCAACAACCAGCTTGACCAGAGCTTCTCTGGACAGCTCTTCTGTTCTTTCTGCTCTGGCCAGATAGACTTTTTCTCCGATCTTGACCCTTACGTTGGGGTTGTCTTCAACCAGTTGAGGCCATACCTTTCCGGTTGGATTACTGGCTGGTATGTACATCCTGCCTTCATCCTCAAGACACCAGACGGTTACCGAGTGAGGATCTTCAGGGCGGGCTTCCAGAGCCACTGTGTCGTACTGGTTGCAGATTTCCCAGGTGGCAGGTGCGGGTACCACTTCACCCGACAGCCTTTTACCCGGAATCCGCTCAATGGGATCCGAACGCAGTAAAAACGCCACTCCTCCGACAATCAGGACAGCCAGTAGAGCCAGCCCCGTGCCCTTAAGAATTTTTTTAAGCATATCCATGTTCATTCTCCCAAAGTTTTGGATAAAGCCAGTTTAACTGAATCGTACCGGATTTTTGGCTATCAGGCTTGCCAGCTTTGGCAGGCCCGCCGCAAGGGTTCGTCTGATTTGCCGGAACACCAGTTGCTGAACAGGAAAGATCGCGCTGACTCTCAGTGTCCATTGTAGCTCGCACCCTTGTTCGGTTTGCAGGATTCGGTAATCCTCGGCGGCTGCTTTGACCGGCAAAGTGCTCTGATCAAAGCGAAATGCCATGCGTTTGTCGTCTTCCCAGGCAACAAAGACCTCGTTGATCTGGTGTTCCGGCAGCTTGACCGTTCGAGTGGTGCCTACCCCGAAGGGCAGGGCACTTGTCCATTCGGCACTGCTCATGTCCAGCCACTCAGTCCAGGCGACTTCGTCCAGCAGTGCTTTCCACAAGGTACCCGGAGTGCACGAAAAGTGGTGACTCAAGGTAAATCCCTTGACTGATTCAAGGTATTTTTTTTCGACCTTGAGATGGTTTTTGAGTGGTTTTGGCATAACGGGTTTGTCTAGTGATCCAGAATCTCCAGGCCGGCTGAACTATCGTCGAGAACAAGCAGGCGGTCGTAAGCTTCCTTGATGCGGTCTCGCAATTCTGCTGCCTGTTCGAACTCGAGATTTCTGGCGTGCTTCTCCATTTTACGTTCCAGTTTGCGAATCAGCTTCTCAAGCTGGCCGGAGTTCTTTGGGAAGTCTTCCCGAGCATCCTGCGTCTTGAGTTTTCTGGTTTTTTCCTTAACGGATGCTCCTACACCCTCCATGATATCGCCGATGCTTTTTTGAATGCCTCGGGGAGTGATTCCGTGCTCCTTGTTGTACTCAAGTTGCTTGTTACGCCGTCTTTCGGTTTCATCGATGGCTTTTTGCATTGAGTCTGTGATCTTGTCGGCGTAAAGGATAACCCGTCCGTTGAGATTACGTGCTGCTCTGCCCATGGTTTGAATCAGCGAGCGTTCGGCCCTCAGAAAGCCCTCCTTGTCCGCATCGAGAATCGCCACCAGTGCGACCTCGGGTATGTCCAGCCCTTCTCTCAACAGATTGATGCCTACCAGAACGTCAAACGAGCCGGCTCTCAGGTCTCGAATGATCTCCACTCGCTCAACCGTTTCGACATCACTGTGCAGATAGCGCACTCTTATGTTTTGCTCCTCCATGTATTCGGTTAAATCCTCGGCCATTCGCTTGGTCAGGACTGTGACCAGGCAACGCTCGTTGCTGTCCGTTGCCTTGACCACTTCCTCCAACAGGTGCTCAACCTGTGTAGTAGCCGGTTTGATGGATACTTGAGGGTCAACCAGGCCGGTCGGCCGCACAACCAGTTCAATCACCGAATCACTGTGCTTGTCTTCGTAAGGGCCTGGCGTTGCGGATACAAAGACCAGTTGTCCGGTCACGCCTTCCCACTCGTCAAAGCGCAGGGGTCTGTTGTCCAGTGCCGAAGGCAGTCGAAATCCGTATTCAACGAGATTCTCCTTACGTGCCCGGTCTCCTCTGTACATGCCGCCTATTTGAGGAATGGTGACATGGGATTCATCAACAATGATCAGGGTGTCGCCGGGCAAATAATCGAAGAGAGTGGGCGGCGGCTCACCCTGTTTTCGGTTGGACAGGTAGCGAGAATAGTTTTCGATGCCCGAGCAGTAACCAAGCTGTTGCATCATTTCGATATCGTACTGAGTCCTCTGCTGTAGCCTTTGCACTTCTACCAGCTTGTTGGCTTTTTCCAGCTCCTTGACATGTGTCTGTAACTCCTGCTGAATTTGTTCAACCACCTGAGTCATGCGCTCCTTTGGAGTGACATAGTGAGTTTTGGGAAAGAGGGTGTAGCGAGGAATTTTGTGGGCGGTCTGGCCGGTCAGGGGATCAAACAGCGAGAGAGCTTCGATGACATTGTCGAAGAGCTCTATTCGCAAGGCATTCTTCTCGGACTCTGCCGGGTAAATGTCGATGACATCGCCTCGAACCCTGTAAGTGCCTCGCTGAAAGGCCTGGTCATTTCTCGTGTACTGAAGTTCGGCCAGTCTTCTGAGGAGTTGTCTCTGCTCCAAATGCTCGTTCCGGTCGAGGTGCAGAACCATTTCCAGATAGGAAGAAGGGTCTCCCAGACCGTAGATGCTGGATACAGTGGCCACGATGACGACATCGCTTCTTTGCAGCAGTGCTTTGGTTGCCGACAAGCGCATCTGTTCGATGTGAGGATTGATGCTGGCGTCTTTTTCGATGTAGGTGTCGGATGCAGCGACATAGGCTTCGGGCTGGTAATAGTCATAGTAAGACACAAAGTATTCGACCGCGTTGTGAGGGAAGAACTCTCGAAACTCGCCGTAAAGCTGAGCCGCCAGCGTCTTGTTGTGGGCCATGACCAAGGTGGGTCGCTGTACTTTTTCAATCAGCTTGGCGACGGTAAAGGTCTTTCCGGAGCCGGTTACTCCCAACAGGGTTTGTGCACGCAGGCCGGCTTCAATACCGTCAGCCAGTCCGGCGATAGCGGCTGGCTGGTCACCCGCCGGCTTGAATGGGCTTTCGACTGTAAATGGGTGATAGTTCTGAACCATCGAAGAGTATCGGCTGTGTTCTGGTGTTTTTTGCTTCAAGCTGGATGACTTTGCAGGTTTTCCTGCAAGGACTTTTGGCTTTTGGCATTGGAATATGCGTGAATGCAGGAATCTAATGGTAAACTAGGGGCTGAGATAATCAAGGGAGTTTTGCCTGTGTCCTTTTCGTTGGGTCTTGGTTACGTGATCGTTGAAGTTGCCGATGTCAAGCGTTCGGTTCAATTCTTTCGTGATGGCATGGGATTGAATCTGGAATACACGGATGACAATTTTGGCTATGCCTCTTTTCGAGTGGGCGGTCCCATTACGATGGGGCTGGTGCAGAATCCAGAGGCTACCGCCAGGCATACCGGCATCGGCTTTATGGTTGATGATCTGGACGCCGCCTACCAGGCCTTGTCAGCTCGTGGCGTTCGATTCGAAAGCCCGCCGGTCAAACAGGACTGGGGAGGCTACATGACCATTTTTGCCGATCCCGACGGCAATACCTACTTTCTGGATCAGATCGAATCTGAATCGGCGGAAAAGGCCGAGCAGAAAGAGAATGACGATGTTCGGGTTGACTTCTCGGTCAACCTGACCGCCGGAACGCCAAAAACTGATTAGAAACGGATGAGTCGCCGGCGAAGAGCCGAATGCCAGCCGTGTTCGCTGGTGCTATCAGTCAAGCCGTTGTCTTCGTTCCTTAAGGGCCAAAACAACAGAGGTCAAGACAAAACGAACGTCCTTGCCGGAGTAGATGGCCAGGCAGGTTTTGAGTACACGGCAGGGTTGTCACCGAGGTTTCTCGCATAAATCATAGTAACGGCAGATAAACTGGTATCTGACCGGCTTCTTTCTGGCAGCCTGACGAAGCCCGCCCTGCGAAAAAGCTGTTTCAAACGAAGCGATGTTGGCGTTGTATCTGTCCAGCAGCCCCTGTTTCACCGATTCCGGCAGAAAGGCATAGGCGAGGGAGTTTCGGCTGAGCTTCAGTATCTCCTGCCAGCTCAAGTTGTATTCGACGACCGCAACATAGAATTCGTCGGTCATGTTTGAATTCCACATTCCCCGGTCGTCGGTTGCCAGTGCAACCGGTATTCCCGTCCTCAGGTATTCTGGAAAGGGGTGCTCGCTGTAGTCCTTGACGTACTCCAGCAGCAGATTGCTGATCAGGTTGATCTCGATCATTCTTTGACCGAACTGCATCAATCTCATGGTCTCAGGGTCGCCGATCAGATTGAGTCCGTGGCCGATGCGCTCTGCTCCTGCCAGCAGAGTATCCCTTACATGTGGATTGGGGCCGTCGGACTCGCCGGCATGAATGGACAGTGGCAGGTCATATTTTCTTCTTAGCTGCCGAAAGGTGTCCAGAAAGTGCATTGGGTTTCCCTTGGTGTTGGACTCTATACCAACCAGATTCAGGGCCACGTAGAGATCCGGGTTTTTGGCACTGAACTCGTAGAGCAGTTTCGTTTCTTCCAGAGCACCCGGCAGAAATCTGAGCACCGCATTCTGCAGTCGTACAACCATTCCTGTGGCCACTGCATCCGGATGCTTCAGTTGTTCTCGGTAAAGGGCTGCCACTTGGTTCGGATCAAACAGGCTACCGTCTGGCTTGAGAAAACCATGGGAATTGGATTGTGTTTCCAGGTAGATCAGGCCTTCGTCGCTGAAGGTCTGCATGTTGAGCAGTAGAATTTCGTTGGTGATGTAGGGGTTACGAAACAGGTGGTTAAGCCTCTGCCAGTGCTTGCCGAAAAACTCATCGCGTCCCTCTGACCGCTTATCCAGCTCGATGCTGTGGAGCCATGCCTGCCTTTCTGCCGGCGTCAGGTTCTGCAGGAGCTTGTGTTCGCCCTGTTCGCAACTGCTCAATTGTCGCCAGGATGACTCCTGAATATTGCGAAACAGCAACGAATAATCGGCATCCCGATTCTCGTAAGCACGACAGTTGTCGATTCTGACCTTGGTGTAGTAGCGATAACCCTTTTTTGCCGAGTTCAGGGCCGCTTCGTACCACCACTCGGGCAGCCCGGAACCGGACAGGTGATTGTGCAGGTCGCCGCCTTTGGGCATGTTGTAAAGGAAGCGGTACAGATCCTCTGGAGAAGCCTGCTGCTTGAAGTCCTCAAACCAGTGATTGGCGAGTGCTGCAAAGCCTGTGTTTGCGAGAACCCACCCGACTGCAAGCAAGGCTATTGGCAGAAGTCGCCGCCGAACACGAAAGGACACCGAAGGAATCATAAAAGAGGCTCCAGAGCAAGTTCATTCTCGAGTTCATTATGATAACCGGCATCGTTGGATTTCGGGGCAGACCGAAGAGCCTCGACTCGTATTTTCTGGCCGGTTGTTGAAGTCAGGGAAGATGGCAACCAGGACTGATTTGGCTACTAACGAGTGCCTGGAGTGAGTCGCCGGTCTGAGGTTGGTGCCTTGTCTTCGGTACATTCAACCGGAAGGCAGTTCACCCGGCCTTTCTTCAAGCCTTTTCGCCGTCACCCATGGAGTTTAGCGGCAAGCAGCCTGCAATCAGCGATAGTAGGCGTTGTCCTGAATGCTGTGGTCGGTCGCATCTCGTATCCCAGTCAATTCGGGCAACTGTGAGAGCAGCGTCTGCTCGACGCTCTGCTTGAGAGTGATGTCAATCGCTGCACAGCCCTGACAACCGCCGCCGAATTGCAGTACCGCCTCATTGCCTACGACCTCCACCAGACTGACCATTCCGCCATGGGCAGCCAGGCTGGGGTTGATTTCGTTGTAAAGAATGTAGTTTATGCGGTCCTCCAGAGGGCTGTTTTCATCGACGCTGGGAAATCGGGCGTTGGGTGCCCGAATGGTCAACTGGCCACCCAGATCGTCCTGCTGAAAATCCACCACCGCATCCTTGAGGTAGGTTTCGCTTTTCGCCTCGAACCAGGCAGTAAAGCCGTCGTAGCGGTGCTCGATGTCGCCTTCCTCCTCCTCTCCCGGCGAACAGTAGGAAATACATGTTTCGGCGTGCGGAGTACCCGGCTGGGTCACAAAGATACGAATGCCGGTTCCAGACTGCTCCTGCTTTTCCAGAAGGTCTCTGAGGTAGGACTGTGCTTCCGGCCGAATTTCTATCACAAGGGGTCTCCTGAGGGTAAAGCCGCCGCAGATTATTCAGAGTTTCGGCGGACGCTTGACCTTTCATTATATAAGCAAGTGCTTGCCGTCAACCGATTTTCGTGATGAAGCGTGCAGAAATATCGGAGGACTCGACGGCTTCCAGAGCAAAGAGAGCCGGTAAAGACGATTCGGGCAGCTTGAGTTCTTGTAGCCAATATAGACAGGGAGGGTATTACGCCTTCTGTCTCTGGCTAACTTCTTTTGAATACGAACGCAGGCTTCAGCGACTGTTGCGGGCTCGAATCCTTCTTCCGTTCTTGCAGTCAAGTGCCAGATCATCGACGTTGAGAAGCTTGAAGTCAGCCGACACGCCCGAGCCGGCAAAATAGCTTTCCCAGAATGCCTTGTGGTTCCTGCGGTCTTCAAAAGTCATGGTTTTGCAGGTCTGAAGGTAGTGGACATCAATGTCAAATCCGGACATGTCCATCAGGCCTTTTTTCCGGCTGGCCAGATAAGAGTCGAAATCAAACCCCTCCTTGTAGTGAGAGAACTCCTCCGTGTTTTGAAGCATATCGGACAGTATGGTGATGCTGTTCTTCTTGTGGTCGCCTTCTCTTTGAATGGCGACCAGCTCTTCAATGGTGCCGGCCAGCCTTGAACGATGCTGGCTTTCGCTTCCCTTGTCAGCGAGGTACTGAATGAGGGCATCTATGGTCTGCTCAAGCGATTTTTCGTGGGCCCTTAACTTCTCGATCAACGCCTGATGCTTCTTGAATCGGGCGGGCAGGGGCCTGCTGAGGTCGGGGTCTCTGCCCCACAGAATCTTTCGTTCCTCTTCGGGTATGCTTTTGATGGTGAAGGGAATGCAGAAATCCGACAGCTTGACCGGCACCGGATTTTCGGGATTGAGTATGTACAGCTTTATTCGGTCAAACTGATTGGAGAGGTTTCTGACGACATTGCTGAGAATTTTTCTGGGATAGTCCAGGTATGCCGCCGGCAGGGGGTCGGAAAAATCCAGAACGATGAGCCTGTTTTCCCTGATCAGGGATGTGTCCGTCGGGCAGAGGTTCTCGTCAACATCGGGTACCTGAACCTGGCCCCCTCGATTGCTGACGGACACAACCAGAAAAATGATCAGGATTGCCGAAATAAAACTGAGTGTGGAGAGAACAAACTCCTTGTTCATTCCTTTAGCCCAGTTCATGCTTTAGCCAGGGAATTCAAAGGGCGTTTTTAACTCTTCTATAGACCTGTTCTATTTTCTGGTTCGTTTCCCTGTACTGAATCTGGATCTCTTTGCTGAACCTGAGCAGATACTGGTCAATGTCCCTTTCTATATCTTCGCACATCAGGTTGATCTTTTCTCTCTCCTGAGAGTCGATGTAGGGGTTGTCAAATACAAACATCCCCTGCTGAAACCAGTTGGAGGAATCAAACCATGCCGGTTTTGGATAGGCATCCTCGGTCCGGTTTCCAGCGTTGAACTCGATATAGGCATCAAACATGGATTTGATGATGCTGCTCAGTTCCTTGGCGTAGAGTTCAAGCTTTTTTTCGTAGAGATTTTCTCTGTTGGTGATGGAGGAAAAGGTTTCGGTGATGCTGTTGATGGCGTTGATCTGTTCTGCGTAGTTGTCGTCAACTCGGGACTGGATCTTGAGCCTTTCCCTGTTGATGGCATCCTTGTGGTTCTTGATGATCTTGACCCAGTCGGAGTAGTTGCGATATTTCGACCAGAAGTACTTGCGTATCTTGCTGGCCAGCAGGATGGTTCCGCCTGCGGTGATAAGCGAGGTTATAAAGACGTCTATTCGCGTCATCGACTTGTAACCATCCACGACAACGGAAATATCTGTTACCGTCGAGTCGGAGCGCCATCCGGCCAACAGCCCCAGCCCGAACATAAAAACCACTATAGTCAGGGTCAGCCCCAGATAGCCAAGCACTCGCTTGATCGAAATCCTGCGGTTGGCCTTCAGGTTGATATCCAGATCCTTGGGCGTGTAGGAGTGCATCCAGGCACCGAACAAGGCAGTGGCGAGAATGAAGGATATGGCCACAAAAGAAGAGTAGAGGGCATCCTGATAGCCAAGTGCCTCTGTAAGCAGGTACCAGATCATTCCGGCTTCTACGGCTGCAATCAGCGAGAGAGTGCTCAAAAAGCCATGCAGAGTGGTTTTGCTGGCCCAGTCTATCGGGCTGTAACCGGAGAACTCCCGTATCTTCTTCTTGTAGGCATCGAATTTTTCCCTGTCTCTCTGGCAGGTCTCCACCCTGTCTTCCAGTTCGGACAGGTCGATATCCGCCTCAAGGTCTATGTGCTCTCTCAGTTTTTTTGAAACTATCTCCTTGAGCAGCCGGTATTTTTCGTTGAAGTCCTCCAGATAGAGAGACTTGTAGCTGTCGAAGAAGATGTTGGCCTGACGAAAAAGGATGTCGATGTAGCCGTATTTCGCTTTACTCTCTGTTCGAGGTTCAGGCGGTTGCTTCTGGCCGTCTGCACGACCGGCCTCTTCGGGCTCGGCAGAGGCGATTTGGTGAGATACCTTTTTGACCTGTCTGGCGAAATAGCTCTTGAAATTTTCGACGACATACTCGCTGATCTTTCCGTCGACTTTTTTGACCGAGTTCTCGGTTAGCAGGTCAGCTGGTTCCGCCATGGTCTTCTTTGAGGAGTGTTGCCTGTTTTTCCGCCAGCAGATTTGCCGTCTGCCAAGCTATCATGGCGGCCTGGAAGCGGTTATAGACCTCTCTGTAGCCCCAGAATCTCGGCCACAGACACCTCCTCATTTCGTAGCTCAGATAGAGGAAGCTGCCGAGCGTAATCAATGCGGTGGTAACAATCGACAGTTCGGTCATGTTCTTGTAGCCAGAGACAACACCCTGCCAGCCGATTTCCGTACCGTCTGCCCGCCAGTTTGAAATCAGACCCAGCAGAGCCAGAAAGACACACAGACACAAGAGTTGACTGATGCGACCCAATTGTCGCCTGAACCATCCCAGATTGATCGTGCTGTTGGCATTGGCAAAAGCCAGTGCCAGTGCACAGGAAAAAGTGGTGGCGATGGCACTCAGTGCGGCATACAGGGAATCGGAATAGCCGAGTTGCTCGCTCAACAGATAAAAGACCACCGCCAGTTCAATACCTATGACCAGCGTGATGGAGGATGCCAGTCGGAATTGGTTAACGGGCTTTTCCTGTATATCGTTGACGAGGTTACACCTTCTCAGAAAGTTGAGACGCTCGACATCTGCTGCGTGATATTCTCGCCGAATTTTTTCACTGACCATGGTCACTTTTCAGGTAGCTAGACTGCCTGACCCTCTTGCCCTCTGTTAAACATTCAGCATCGGCCTGAACGGTTGTTCGAAAGTTCTCAAAGGCGCGTCGCCGAAAAAACCTCCGGTTGCCGGACAAGAGTGTGGTCCGAACAGGGCAGTCGAGCCGATACCCTGGTCTAGGACGGTCGGTACAGAAACCAGACGACCGTTGCCGTTGCCAGCAGAATGACAATCAGAGCGGCCCATACGTCCACTTTGTCATCGGCCTCTTCTCCGGTAGCGTCTTTTTCTTCGGTGAGTTGAGTCATCGGATTGCAGGTCAGCCCTGAAGCTACGCAACTAATGCTTGTGGATGTATTATTCTATTAAGAATAGAGACGAAAATAAAATAGCCACACTTTCCGCAACACACAGCTCCGCAAAGGGGCAGGTTTTGCGAGTGCTGAATGGCAAACCCAGCCGCAAAAGGAAGAGTGTCGGTTCGCACACGCCCAACTCAAGACTCAGATGTACAAATACGATCAATACGACCAGCGAGTGGTCGATCAGAGGGTGGAGCAGTTTCGCCGCCAGACTCATCGCTACATCGAAGGCAAGCTCACTGAAGAGGAGTTCAGGCCGTTGCGCCTGCACAACGGCCTCTATATGCAGCGTCTGGCCCCCATGATGCGGATAGCCATTCCTTACGGCCTGCTTTCCAGCGAGCAGTTGCGTATGCTCGCCTTGATTGCCCGCAAGTATGACAAGGGCTACGGCCACTTCAGCACTCGGCAGAACATTCAGTACAACTGGCTTCTGCTGGAAGAGGCACCAGACATTCTGGCCGATCTTGCCAGAGTGCAGATGCATGCCATTCAGACCAGCGGCAACTGCATCAGGAATGTGACCGCAGACCAGTACTCAGGCGTTGCCCATGACGAGAATGTAGACGCTCGACCTTACTGTGAACTGGTACGGCAGTGGTCAACCTTCCATCCCGAGTTTGACTGGTTGCCCAGAAAGTTCAAGATCGCCATCAATGGTGCTCAAAATGACCGGGCAGCCACCGATGTCCATGATATTGGGCTGGATATCTACAAGGGTGAGGATGGCGAGCCGCTGTTCGATGTAAAGGTTGGCGGCGGACTGGGCCGTACGCCGGTGATCGGTCGCTGCATTCGCAAAGGGCTGCCGGTTCAGCATCTGCTGAGCTACCTCGAGGCCGTCATGCGAATATACAATCGCTACGGTCGTCGCGACAACATATACAAGGCACGTATCAAAATACTGGTGCGAGCACTGGGTGCAGAGGTTTTTGCTCGCCAGGTGGAAGAGGAGTGGCTCAAAATCAGGGACGACCAGATTGACGTTACCGAAGAGGAACTGAATCGGATTGCCAGGCATTTTGAACCTCCTGAACTGGAGCCTTCACCCGATTGCTGGCCCGAACTGGAGGCCGAGAAAGAGAAGAAGACCGCCTATGGCTTCTGGCTGAAGAACAATCTGTTTCGCCACAAGGTTACCGGCTACGTCATAGTCACCCTGTCGCTGAAGGCCATAGGCAACCCGCCCGGCGACGCCACGGATGTTCAGATGGAAGGGGTTGCCGACATGGCTGATCTTTATTCTCGAAGCGAGATCCGTACCACGCACGAGCAGAATCTGATCCTGCCCCATGTCAGGCAAACCGACCTGCCGAAAGTGTTTGAAGCCGCTCGAAAGCTGGGTCTTGCCGCCCCCTTTACAGGTACTCTGGCCGATATTGTCTGCTGCCCCGGCGGCGACTTCTGCTCGCTGGCGAATGCCAAGTCCATACCGATTGCAGAAGCCATTCAACGCCGCTTTGATGATCTGGACTATCTGCACGATCTGGGGCCGCTCGACCTGAATATTTCAGGTTGCATGAATGCCTGCGGTCATCACCATGTAGGACACATAGGCATCCTTGGTGTTGACAAGAAAAGTCAGGAGTTCTATCAGGTTTCTCTGGGCGGAAACTCTACTCAGGACAGCTCTCTTGGAACCATCGTGGGACCTTCTTTTTCGAGTGCCGAAGTACCGGACAAGATCGCAGAGATCCTTGAATGCTATATTGACAGGCGCCACTCGAAGGAGACTTTTCTGGAGTGCTACCGCCGAATTGGCATTGAACCTTTCAGAGAAGCGGTTTATGGGGCCAGTACTAAAACGTAACGGCGAAGAGTTATCGGCTGACCAATGGGTACTTTATGCGGGAGGAGTCGATGACGGGCCGCCTCCGAATGGCGACTGGCTCTTTGCCTGGCCCGTGTGGGAAGCTTACTCGGAAAAGCTTGCGGGCAGAGACAGGCTGGCCCTTTGTCTCGATACGGCTTTTGACGCCGAGAAACTCGCTCAAGTCGACCTCGAACAGTTCAGGCTGATCGGCATTCATTTTGAGACCTTTCAAGATGGTCGTGGCCTGTCTCTGGCGGTTGAATTACGCAAACACTGTCACTATCAGGGGGAATTGAGGGCGTTGGGCGACATTCTGCCGGACATGATTGACTATCTGGTCCGTTGTGGCTTTGACACCTTTGTGGTCAGAAATCAGGAAGAACTCGCCGAGGCCAGAAAAAATCTTTCGGTGATGGACCACTATTATTCGGCCTCGGTAACCAATCCTCGGCCCTTGTTTCGAAACATCCGACGCCAGCCACTGTAAAATTCATGTCATTGATGTGGCGACCGAATACGTGTCGTCGGCTTCCTCTTTTGTCAGTTTCCTTGGCGGTCCAGAATGGATTCCACATCCCTGATATTTGATTTCTCAATCATCTTCATTTTTGCAGCCGTCGTGGCGACTGCCGCCCTGAGTCTGAGCCTGCCCATCCTTGTGGGCTATATTCTGGTCGGTGTCATTCTGGGTCCTCACGGTATCGGCTGGGTGACAGACGCCGCCCTGCTGGCTGAAATATCCGAGGTTGGCATTATCTTTCTGCTCTTTCTGCTGGGGCTGGACATGCGTCCCGAGCAAATGAGAAAGCTGATGAATCAGACCACTCTGGTGGGAGTTGTCAGTTGCCTTGCTCTCTTCGCTATTGGTGCGCTGGTTGCAGCCGCCTTCAGTTTCGGCTGGCAAGAGGTCCTGATCATCGGTGCGAGCATGATGTTCTCATCCACGATAGTGGGCATCAAGCTGTTGCCGACGACCGCACTCCACCATCGTCACACAGGCGAACTGATGGTCAGCCTGCTGCTGTTTCAGGATTTCGTTGCCATACTCCTGCTGACGGTTCTAAACCAGCTGGATAGTGTAAGTGGCTGGGATCTGGCCACCAAAGTGCTGGCACTGCCCTTGTTGATCGGCGGTTGCTTTCTGTTTGTGAGATATGTCCTGCTACCTCTGATGGCTCGCTTTGATGCCTTTCATGAGTATATTTTTCTGGCGGCTATCGGCTGGTGTCTGGGCATTGCAGAACTGTCCAGCTGGCTTGGGCTGTCTCCTGAAATCGGCGCGTTTTCAGCCGGCATCGCGCTGGCCACCAATCCCGTTTCCCAGTACATAGCGGAGAGCCTCAAGCCGTTAAGAGACTTTTTTCTGATCCTGTTCTTCTTTGCGCTGGGTGCCCGCTTTGATTTGTCTTTCCTGCCCGATATATGGCTGCCTTCGCTGGTGCTGGCGGCCATCGCCCTGACGGTAAAACCCTGGTTGTTTGCTCGCTTGTTGCGGCTTGCGGGAGAGCGTTTGCACGAGTCCAGAGAGGTTGGCTGGCGGCTGGGCCAAGGCAGCGAATTTTCCCTGCTGATCGCCTATCTGGCTCTCGGTTCTCAGTTGATTGACTCGGCCGCCCTGTATACTATTCAGGCGGTGACGGTTTTATCTATTGCCATCTCAACTTACCTGGTAACGCATATGTACGCCTCCCCTCTGGCCAACGACCCCAGATTGCGCCGAGACTGACAGGCCTGGACAGACTGCGTTTTGAACTACCCGATTAGCTTGTCGAATGTGTCGAATGCCATGAATCGGCTTGAGACTCCTTCTTTGGATGCCGAGTATGACAGACGGGCTGCGGTGGCCGTCATCCTGAGAGAAAGGCGCGAAGACACAGAGGTTCTGTTCATCAGAAGGGCGTACAGGGAGAATGACCCCTGGTCGGGTCAGATGGCTTTTCCGGGCGGCCATACCGACGAAGCGGATGCCAGCTTGCAGGATACGGCTATTCGAGAGACCGCCGAGGAGATTGGACTGGACCTGAGAGCTCGCGGTTGTCCGCTCGGCTTGATTACGCCCGCCCGCCCCAGTGTCGGCGGCAAAGGCATGCTGATCGCACCCTATGTTTTTTCGATAGAGGGTCTGTTCAGACCCAGGCTGAACCATGAGGTTGTCGAGGTTGTCTGGGCCTCCTGCAGCGACATGCTGAGAGGCGACCTGGAAACTGTATATAATTTTCGGCGCGAGGGAGAGTCTTTCAATTTTCCGGGCTTCGATCTCAACGAAGGTCGAGTGGTCTGGGGTCTGACCTATCGGATTATGACGACGCTCCTTCATTCAATCCAACAGAATGGAGACGAACCATGAGTGCAATCAAACAGAGGAGAGTGCCCACCAATGGCATTGAACTGAACATAGCCGAGCAGGGCGAAGGCCCTTTGGTCATCATGATTCATGGCTTTCCTGAGTCCTGGTATTCCTGGCGCCATCAGCTGACCGCTCTGGCGGCCGCCGGCTATCATGCGGTTGCACCCGACATGCGCGGTTACGGACAGAGCGACAAGCCGCCTGAGATTGAAGCCTATAACCAGGTTGAAGTGACTAAAGACATCATCGGGCTGATTACAAGCCTCGGCTACCAGACCGCTGTGGTTATAGGGCACGACTGGGGGGCACCTACTGCCTGGAGTTGTGCCTTGAATTACCCGAAAGAGGTGACTGCGGTGGCGGCCCTGTCGGTGCCCTTTACCGCCAGAGCACCCCGCCCGCCTCTGGACATGCTTCGAGAGATTTATCAGGGTAAATTTTTCTACCAACTCTACTTTCAGCAACCGGGTATCGCAGAAGCGGAATTTGAAAAGGATGTTTACTCAGCCCTGAGCAAATTTCTCTACATGGCGAGCGGAGAGGTCGATCTAAGCCGAATACCGGAAAGGGCAGAGGACTCTGATCTGTTGACCGGCGTACCGGAGTTTTCGCAACTACCCGCCTGGCTGACCGAAGCCGACCTGCAGTTTTATGTCGAACAGTTTGAACGCAGTGGGTTTCGAGGCCCGCTGAACTACTACCGCAACTTCAACCTGACCTGGGAACTGACGGCGGGTGCTCCAAAGACCATCACTCAGCCGGCCATGTTTGCCGCTGGCGAGAAGGATGCGGTTATCGCTTTCATGTCGAATGCCGTGCAGTCGATGCCGGACCATGTGACCGATCTGCGTATCAACAGGATCATTCCCAAGGTCGGGCACTGGGTTCAACAAGAGGCGGCGAAAGAAATCAACGACATTCTTCTGGAGTTTCTGGCAACTTGCGGAAGCTAAATCTGGCCCGTCTGGGAGTATCGATAGTCGGACTTCTGTGGTTCGCTGAACATAGTCGGGCCGAGGACTTTCGCCCACTGCGCAAGTCTTCCGCCGAACTCGAAATAACGGTTGATGGCAGGCTGTCGGAGCCAATCTGGGCGGAGCTTGAGCCACTGACCGAATTTCGAGTGATAAGTCCGGGCAGCCTGGCCGATCCCGTCCACAAAACCGACCTGAAGATGCTTTACAGCGATCGCGGCCTCTATCTGGGAGTCTATGCTCATCAGCCGGTGGATACGCTGGTCAGGCGACTGACCTCTCGAGACCTGCTCCTGAACAGGGACGGCGTATCCCTGAGCCTCGACAGTTCGGGCAAGGGGCTCTACGGCAACTGGTTTTCCGTCAATCTGGGCGGCAGTTTGTCTGACGGTACCCTGTTGCCTGAACGAACTTACAGCAACGAATGGAACGGCAACTGGCAGGGTGCAGAAAGTGTGACCGATTTCGGCTGGAGTGCCGAATATTTTCTGCCCTGGTCGACTGTTGCGATGCCCCGAGTGGATGGAGAGCAACGGGAAATGGGCTTTTATCTATCCAGAAAAGTGGCTTATCTGGACGAGCGCTGGAGTCTGCCACCACTTCCCCTGACTCAGCCCCTGTTTATGAGTGCACTCAAGAAGATGGTGCTGACGGGAGTGAAGGGCAGCCGGCAACTCAGCCTTCGCCCGTTTGTCTCTACCAGCCACAACAACACGAAAAACAACGGCAGAACAAAGGCGGGTATCGATATATTTTTTCGTCCACAGCCCAACCTGCAGCTCGGTGCCTCTCTGTTGCCGGATTTTGGAGTTGTCAGGAGCGACGAGGTATTCGTCGATCTGAGGGCTCTGGAGGTATTTTTGAGTGAGCGAAGAGACTTCTTTCTTGAGGGTCAGGAAATTTTCAACACTTCACCGAGAGGCAGCAACGTCAATGGGCGTTTTCTGCTGGTCAACACTCGGCGTATCGGTCAGCCAGCGAGTGTAGCAGCGACCCTGCCCGCCGGTTTTACCGAAGAGCCCTCGGAGATATTGAGACCCATCAACCTGTATGGTGCGGCCAAGTTGACCGGCCAGTTGGGGCGAGTGCGTTATGGTCTGCTCTCGGCTTTTGAGCAGGACTCCAATATCGCACAGACAAATTCGACCACCGGTCAAGTGGTACACAGAAGGGTGGATGGCCAGTCCTTCGGAGCACTGAGGTTCCTGTATGAGCCAAAAAGAGCCACAGGCTATGGTGCCCTTGGGTTTATTTACACTCTGGTCGATGGCGGAGTTCGGAATGCACATGTTCGAGGCATTGATCTGCACACTCGATCACCCGGAAGTACCTGGCAATTCGACAGCCAGTTTATGCATTCAAAAGTGGGAGGCCGGCACGGGCTGGGGACCACATTTGATCTCACCTATACGCCGGTTCAAGGTAAGAAACACTTGTTGACCGGACAATGGTTTGATGAGGACTTTGAGGTCAATGATCTCGGTTTCGCCCAGCGCAATGACCTGCTCGGTGTCCGCTACCGCTTCGATCGTACTCGAGTAAACCTGCAACGGTTCAAGCAGATTGAAACCTGGTGGCAGACGGTACAGGATTGGAACAACGACAGCCAGCGAGTTCGAAGCGGCTGGTTTTTCGGCGGTACGATCAAGTTTAATAACCTCAATACGTTTGCGTGGGAAAACCATTTTTTTCCTGAACGGTGGGAGGATATCGAGAGTCTGGGCAATGGTGTTTTCAGAATACGGAATCGAGGCCAGTTGGTTGCCAGTTGGGAGACTGACACCAGCAAACGTCTGGTCGCCAAGCTGAAATACAGCCTGTTAGCCGAAAGTCTTGGCGACCAAAGCCACCGTGTTGATCTTGATTTAACCACGAGCCCGTCAGACCGTTTTTCCGCCGAACTGAATCTGGCTTACCGAAAGCGCAACAACTGGCTGGTTTACACTGGTGGCAGAAGTTTTACCACCTATGATGCCGAATACTGGCAGCCGACGATTGATCTGAATTTCTTTTTTCGCGCCCAAAATCAGTTATCCACAAGAATGCAGTGGATCGGCATCAAAGCACCTGAAACTGCTCATTATCAAGTGCCGATGCGACCGGGCCGTCTGGTCAGAATGCCTCGGGCCGGTAACCCGAACAGAAGCTTCAGTGTGAGTGTTTTGACCTGGCAGGTACGTTACCGCTGGCAATTTTCGCCACTGTCTGAACTGGTGGTCATCTATAATCGGACGGCCAATCTGGTTGGCAGCCAGAACCGCTCCTTTCGTCAATTGTTTTCCGACGGGTTCAACGAGACTTTGACCAACAGTCTGGTCGTTCGGTTGACTTATAATTTCGATGTGTAGAAGAGCAGATTCCGATGGCCTGCTCCTTGTTTACCGTAACTGTGTTACTGCCTGTCCCCGTGGCACAACTGGATAGCGCGACGCCCTCCTAAGGCGTAGGTTGCAGGTTCGATTCCTGCCGGGGACGCAGACACCTGCGAGAATGACCACGATGGCTGAAAGTGAGGCCAGGCACATCACCATAGTGGTGCCCATCCTGAATGAAGCTGAATGCGTGGATCGTCTGCTGGATTCGCTGCTGCCTCTGTGTGGGTCTGACTGCAAGCTTGTACTGGTGGATGGCGGCAGTCAGGATGGCACAGTGGAGAAGATTCGAGCGCGAGCCGAGGATCTGCTGGTTACCAGTGTACCGGGCCGTGCTCATCAGTTGGCTGCCGGCGTTTCAACCGGCATTCGAGACATCGTCTGGTTTCTTCACGTCGACAGCAGAATACCTGCCAATGCACTGACGGATATTCGAAGTGCTCTGGTCGCAAAGACCGTCTGGGGGCGTTTTGATATTCGTTTGTCAGGCCAGAATTTTGCCTTTCGAATCATCGAGCGAATGATCAACCTTCGCTCTCGCACCACAGGTATATGTACCGGCGATCAGGGTATGTTTATGACGTATGAAGCCCTTTGCTCGGTCGGCGGCGTACCCATGCAACCGCTGATGGAGGATGTGGAACTGGCCAAAAGACTGAAAAAAGCAAGCCCTCCCGCCTGTCTCCGCTCGACTCTGATGACTTCGAGCAGAAGATGGGAGGAAAAGGGTGTCGTGAAAACCATACTCCTGATGTTCTGGTTGAGGTTCTGCTACTTTGTGGGCGTTTCACCAGAACGGCTTGTTCGACTCTACTATCGACCGAAACCCTGACTCGGAGGCAGAAGAGTTGACGACAGACGTTTCATCGGCGAAACCGGTCAGAGTACAGGTGTTTTCAAAATGGCCGACTCCTGGCCGAGTCAAGACGCGGCTGACTCAGGCGATACTTCCTGAGCTGGCTGCTCGGTTGCAATGGTCCTGGTTAATACACACTTACAGCCTGGCCTCAAGCTTTGACGCCGAGGCCGAGTTGTGGCTCGATGAAATCGGCGATTCCTCTGTGCTATTCCAGCTCGGAATTCGCAAAACGCGTCTGCAAAAGGGCAAAGACCTTGGAGAACGCATGCGCCGAGCGACAGAGTCCGCCTTTTCCGAGGGCTGTAACAGCCTGATCATAGGCACCGATTGCCCCTATATGAATTCGGCTTATCTGGAGAAGGCCAGAGTACTGCTTGGCTCCAACCATGTCGTACTCGGCCCGGCCACTGACGGCGGCTATACGCTTATCGGCCTGTCGGCCGCAAGGCCGGAGATATTTTCGGGTATTCCATGGGGGACAGAGAAAGTGCTGGCGGCGACTCTTCAGAAGCTATCCGCTGGCGGCGTTCGATTCAGTCTGCTGGAAACCCTGAGTGATGTCGACCGGCCTGAGGATCTGCAAGCCTTTTTACAGAGTTCTGCCGCTTCAGAAGTACTGGAGCCCGACATCTACAGGGAGTTGAAGCAGGCACTGGGGAATTAGCCCTGCAACCAGCGGGAAGCCTTTCCGGTTAACCTTCTGAGCAGCCATTTTGGCTGAACCTGCGACCAGGCCGAGAAGAGCTTGTTGGCAAGCCCGGGTACTTCGACGGCTCGCCCCTCCATGCAGGCATCATAACCTGCTTGTGCGACCTGCTCAGGCGTCGACAGAAAAAGCTCCGGCAGGTTGCCAAAATTTTTCTCCAGTGCCGTCATCACCTCCTGTGCCATTTCGGTATCGGTGAAGCCCGGACAGAGTGCTGTGACGGATACGCCTGTGTCCTTGAGTTCTTCTGAAAGTGCTTCGGTCAGGTAGAGCACGAAGGCTTTGCTGGCGGCATAGCAGGCCATGCCGGGTATCGGTGAAAAGGCCGCCACCGAAGCAACATTGAGGATGCGGCCATAGCCTTGTTGCAGCATGTCATTCAGCAGCAGGCGAGTCAGCACAGTCAGATTGGTGGCATTCAGGGTGACCAGCCGCTCCAGTTCCTCCGGTGATTTCTTCATCAGGGAGCCGGTAAAGAAGCTGCCGGCATTGTTGACCAGCGTATCCACTTCGAACCCGGCAATTTTTTCGTACAGACGAGCGGCTGCCCCCTGATCAGAGAGATCCATGACGATACATTCAACCTTGACTCGATGATTTTGCCGAAGGTATTCCGAGGTCTCCTCCAGACGCTTTTGGTTTCTGGCCACCAGAATGAGCGGCTGGCCGGCTCGGGAAAAAGCCTTCGCCAGTGCTCGACCGATACCTGCAGACGCGCCTGTTATAAGTGCATAGCCCATGAAAAACCTGCCCTTGAGAAAAAATCCCTGTTGTGTGTGGACGGAATAGTAACAGGTCGTATCCTATCCCACTGTGATAGGATTACCGGCTGACTTGAGGATGCATTTGTTTCAGTGGCCCAGGCGAACAGGAACTGATTTTTTGTGGTTACACCCAATCGACTTGACCTCATAGCTGTCCTGCTTTCGGGCTTGTGTTTTGTGCATTGCCTCCTTCCCCTGATTATCGCCTCGGTTTTTTTGGGCGGGCTGGGCTTTCTGCAAGAGGAGACGCATTTCTGGTTTCATGTCGTGGTTTTTGTCGTGGCACTGCCCCTGAGTGTCGGTGCAGTTCTGGTTAACAAAAAATATCGGTCCTCGCGCGTCATCGTATTGCTGATACTTGGATTTGCCCTGCTGCTGTCTGCCTTTCTGCTTCACGAAGAAGTCCATGTGATGGTGACTGTTGCTGGAACCCTGCTGGTTGCTCTGGCTCATTTGATCAATTTAAGAGCCTACTGCCGCATATCCGCCACTCAGGGCGACAGTCCGTAATCATTCTGGCATCTCAGCGGTGAGGCCGAGTTTCTTTCCTGAACAAGTCAGCTTGTTTGAGAGAGCGGCAACTTCTGCGACCTGTTTTTCAGAGAGCCTGACTTGTCTGAGGTGGGCCGGAGACAATCCCGTCGAGCCTGTAGTTTGCAAGAGCTCCTGATGAATCGGGAGGCTTCGGGCAAAACCTCCTCGAAGGCCGAAGAGCTGGCCGCCTTCGAATATTGCGATCTGAATACACTCATTGTGTCTGTGTGTGCGGCGAGTCTGGCGGCCGCCCTGATTCTTGAATATGTATATGAACTTCCTCCCTGTCCGCTGTGCATGCTTCAGAGGTTTGCCCTGATCGCGCTGGGCGGCGTGGCAACTGTGGCGATGCTTTGCCGTTTCTCCGGCCGATTGCGCCGGCTTTCGGCGGCGTTGAAGATAGTTCTGGCCTTGATCGGAGCAGGTTTTGCATCGAGGCAGGTCTGGCTGCAACATTTGCCGCCGGAAGAGGTACCGGGTTGCCTGCCGGGCTTCGACTATCTCATTGACGCTCTGCCTCTGACCGAAGCACTGCTTCTGATGGTTCAAGGGTCAAGCGACTGTGCCGAGGTCGTCTGGCAATTTCTGGGTCTGTCGATACCCGAATGGTCGTTGCTGTGCTTTGTCTTTCTGGGTCTGCTATCCGGCCTGCATTTTGCCGGTCGAAGAGCAGAAAGCAGGGTCTGATCCTTGCCGATGCTGGCCGAAGGGTTGAACCTGACCTTCGCAACCACTTGTACAGGCCACCTGGTCGATTCAGCAGGCTCTCGGACTATCTCATTGGTACTCTGCCTCTGACCGAAGCACTGCTTCTGATGGTTCAAGGGTCAGGCGACTGTGCCCAGGTCGTCTGGCAATTTCGTGTCGATACCCGAGAGAGTCGCCGCTTTATCTTTCTGGGTCTTTTATCCGGCCTGTTGCCGGCCGAAGACCAGTAAGCAGGAGTTGATCTTTGCTGATGCTGGCCGAAGTGCCCGAGTCTAGCCTCGCAGCCACTTGTGCAGGCCGCCTATTCGCTTCAGCAGGGCTTCCGGAGCATTGGCTTTTCGCCAGTTGCCGGCAACCAGCTTGTTGGCTTCCGACAGGGTGGGGTAGGCGTGAATCGCATCCATGATCTTCTTCAGGCCCAGACCATGGACCATGGCCAGCACGAATTCGGGCAAGAGTTCGCCCGCCTGAGGCGCGGCTATGGTAACGCCGAGAATCTTGTCGGTCTTGCCTTCGGTGATGACCTTGATGAAGCCGGTTGTATCGCCGTCAGCAATGGCCCTGTCCGAGTCATCCATGCCATAAAGGGTAACCTGATGCTCTATGCCCTGTGCTTTGGCTTCGGTCTCGTTCAGGCCGACTCGGGCGACCTCCGGGTCAGTGTAGGTGGTCCATGGAACCACTCGGTAGTTGGCGCGAAACTTGTAGGCAAAGCCAAATAATGCGTTGAGTGCCGCAAAACCCGCCTGGTAGGAAGCCATGTGAGTAAACTGGTAGGGGCCTGCGATGTCACCACAGGCGTAGATGTGATCCAGAGAGGTCTGCATATAATCGTTAATCGCCACTGTGCCCTGAGGGTTGGTTTCGATGCCAAGCTCTTCCAGGCCCAGGCCCTGAGTGTTTGGACGGCGGCCAGTTGCTACCAGCACTCTGTCGAAAGGAATTTTCATCTTTTCGCCATCGAGGCTGGCTTCTAATGTGTTGCCGTCTGGAAAGCTTTCGGCCAGACAACCGGTGAGCACCTTGATACCGTCTTCGGTGAAACGTTTCTTGATCAGTTCAGAGACTTCCGGGTCTTCTCTCGGTAACAGGCGATCAATAGACTGCAAAATAGTCACTTCGCTGCCCAGGCGGGCAAAGCTCTGCGCCAGTTCGCAGCCGATGGGTCCGCCACCCACAACCAGAAAGCGTTTTGGCTGTTCACGGATCTCCCAGACCGTATCCGAATTCAGCGGGTTGGCCTTGTCAATGCCGGGAATCGGCGGCACAAAGGGATAGCCGCCGGCCGCCAGCACAATCGAACGTGCCGTGTGCTTCTCACCATTGACCTCGACTGTCCAGGGGTCAACCAGCCTGGCTGCACCCTGCAGGCACTTGACTCCGAGGCTAGTGTAGCGTTCGACTGAGTCTTTGGGGGCGACCTCCCTGATGGCTTCCTGTACTCTTTCCATCACTCCGGCAAAGTCAACATTGACCGCATCTGATGCGACTCGAATGCCGAATTTGTCGGCGTGCCGAAGCTTGTGGGCAACTTTTGCCGACTGGATCAGTGTTTTGCTGGGTACACAGCCTGTGTTCAGGCAGTCGCCACCCATGGCACCCTTTTCGATCAGGGCGACCTCTGCTTTGGCTATTGAGGCCGTCAGTGCGGCGACCAGCCCGCCTGAACCCGCACCCACGACCAGCAGGTTGTAGTCAAAACTGCGTGGGCGAGACCAGCCTCGAAGTGCCCTTTTCTTGCGCGCCACTCCGACTATTCTCTTGGTGGCCAGCGGCAACAGACCGAGGGCGACAAATGCCGCCAGCACATTGGCAGAAAGCAGGTCGCCCGGTTGATCGACAGTCGCCAGCTGAGTACCGGCGAACACATAAACCATTGTTCCGGCAGCCATGCCGACCTGGCTGACCAGAGCAAAGGACAGGACGCGCATCGAGGTCAAGCCGCACAGAAGGTTGATGGCAAAGAAGGGCAGGATGGGAATCATGCGGAGCGTAAACAGGTAGAAAAGCCCGTCCTTCTCAATGCCCTTGTTGATGACCCCCAGCTTCTCTCTGTAGCGTTTCTGAACCCAGTCTCTCAGCAGGGTTCTGGACAGCAGGAAGGCCAGTGTGGCACCCAGAGTACTGGCGAAAGAGACCAGCACAAAGCCAATCCAGAAACCGAATATGGCACCCCCCACCAGAGTGATGATGGCCGCCACCGGCAGGGCGACCGCAGCGGAGAAGACATAGAAGGCAAAATAGACACCGGCGTAAAGAGCGGGGTTTGCACGGTACCCCTCAAAAATCATCTCTTTTGTCTCGTTGAAGTAGTCCAGCGTGGCGTACTGGCCGAGATCAAAATAGAACCAGGCACCGAAGGTCGCCAGGATCAGCAAAATCAGGAGAAGTTTCTTCAGCATGACTTGTATTCCGAGTGTCTGTGACCGGCTAATACACTATCACAAAACGCGAATTAACTTCCGGTTTTAGCCGGGTGGGCTTGTGTGTTCCTGTGCGGAGTTTGGATGTGTGAAGGCAGGTTTTTTTGGGCTTCTCGCAGGGCAGGGAGAGTCTTGCCGGAGTAGTTTTTTCGTATTTCTTACCCAGCAGATCGCAGACAGCATTAGTTAGTTGTACTTCCATTCCTCAAACCAGGAAGGATCTTCGGCTATAGACTCGCAG
>RKSB01000208.1 GCA_007571095.1 K189A clade bacterium
GGCAGGAAGGTGGTATTTGGCCCGGCTGGCGGCGAAATCGCAGTCGAGGCAGTACGCCATGCGTTGGCGGAACTCTTGAGCAGGGTGGTCACTCTGCGCTGACTGTTGACATCCGCATCCACATCAATTGGCGAAGCCCAGGGCATGGTCAGCTGGTCGAGGGCAGAGGTCGGAGCGATTTCGCGGTTCAGCTGATCGCCTCTCAAGTCAGGAAAGAACGGATAATCCAGCATCTTGATTTCCTGAAAGGTAAATGGCCCGACCTGTCGCCTGACAGGTACCGGAAACCGGGCATTCTGCATGTCCATCAGAAAGGTTTTGTCGATGCTGACGCCATGATGTTCAAGCCAGCCATCGAGACCGCTGATTTTGGGTGTGGCGGCAAAAATCTGCGGCCCCAGAAGCACATCGAAGGCTCCGGTGGCGACGATCAGGGTGCCGCCTCGCATCAGAAACTGATCGAGGGCGAACACTTCGCTACTGGTCATGCTCTTTGGGTCCACCGCCATCAAAACGCCGACATGAGCCGGCGGAACCGCCGGAGAGGGTTGTCGAATCTGCTCCGTTTCAAAATCGTTGCCCAGAAGCTGGGTCAATACGTTGTACTCGTTGTTCAGCGGAGGCGCATCCGGCTGGTAGGGATTCTCCGTCAACAGCTCCGGTATCTGAACGGCTACCGCCTGTCGCAGGCCCGTGGTAAATCGCCTCAGGCCATCTTCCAGGGCCGTTCGAAGAGCCTCAATGCTCAGCAACTTGGGAATGGGCAACTGCAGGGAGGTGTTGCCGTCGGACATCGCAAGATGAAAGTAAAAGCCCTGTGAATCCGCCAGGTTGGCCTTCATCGGAGAAAAGCCATACTCCTCCTGAATTTGGACGGCTACCGAGCCATCACCGGACTCGGGATCAACAAGGGCAAAGTCAAACCTGCCGGCTGCATTCTGCCGAAACTCCTCAAGCAGGCTGACAAGCTCTGTTTTGGCCTGACGCAGTGCCTCAGGCAGCCGGCTGTCGGCAGAAACATACGCGTTGAATTCGATCTTCTGGTCCAGATTGGTGAAGACATCGTCGCCTCCCCGATAGTTTTGTACGACCTCCTTGATCGCTCGCGTCAGATCAAACTCCGGGTTGCGCAGCCGGACATCTATTTGTGATTCTGACCTTGCCTTTATCTCGATCAGATCACGAAACCCCAGCGTGACATGCTCGTCGCCATATTCGAGCAACACATTGAAGTAGGAGTTGACGACACTTGACTGATAACGGTCAGACACCTGAAAGGGGGTTGCCCGAATGCCGTACCGAGTGTTGGCCTCGTTTTCCAGTTCCGGGTCTCTGGCCGGATCGACCTGCTCAAATCTGGCCCTGCCATTGCTGGCCAGACTGTACTCCTCCAGCAGATCGGACAGCTGAGGAACCAGAGGAGCCAGCAATGGATGAGTCCTGGCGCTGAAATAACCTCGAATGAGCAGAGGTTCGCGCAATCGGTTAAGCCAGGACCGAGTGCCATCGGACAGCGAATACTGGTCGCCCTCGGTCAGATCCCATCGCAGGCTCGAAAAGCTTCCGACCCAAAAATTGATCGCTATGATGTTGAGCCCCAGCAGCAGTCCGGCAATCTGGGCCCTGCGCTTTTGGCCCGTTCCTCGGGAGTCGGCCCAGAAGCTGTTTTTCAACGCATGCACATTGAGTAACAGGAATACACCACCGAGCGTCAGGTAGTAGAGCAGGTCTCGAACATCCAGCAGCCCTCTGGTGATAGATTCGAATCGCGACCCGGTGCCGATACTCCGTAGCCAATCGGCCACCTGATGTTCAAACAGGCTGGTGAAAAAGGGGCTGCCAACCACATAGAAGATGCCGCAGACAAACACCGACAGTATCAGGGCGACAATCTGATTGTCGGTGCGCGCACTGAAGAACAGCCCTATGGTGATATAGGCACAGCCGAGCAGAACCGCCGCCACATAGCCGCTGATGACCGGGCCCCAGTCCAGGTCGCTGATCATCGACACAGTGATCGGCAGCGGCAGTGTCATCAACAGTGCAATGACCAGCAGGGTTTTGCAGGCGGCGAACTTGCCAAGCACAAAATGCCAGGCATCTACCGGCAGGGTCATTACAAATTCAAGGGTCCCCGCCCGCTTCTCCTCGCTCCACATTCTCATGGTCAGGGCCGAGGCAAGGAATATCAGCAGAATGGGCAGCCATTCGAAAAGCGGCCTGGCATCGGCAATGTTGCGGACAAAGAAGGCTTCTACCCAGAAAAACACGAACAGGGTGGAGGCCAGAAAGCTGAGCAAAAACAGATAGCCTATGGGAGAGGCAAAGAACAGCAACATCTCCTTGCCGGCGATGGCCAGAACAGGGTGAATGTGTCGCCGAAGAAATTCAGCCATCGATCTTTTTGCCCGCGCTGATTTGTCGAAAAACCTGCTCCAGGTCGCGCCTCTCCGGGTGCAGGGCCTGTACGGCGACACCCTTCTCGACCAGCCTTCTGTTGACCTCAGCCGCCTTCTCGGGAGTCAGTGCTTCCTTGAATTCAATCCAGAAGGAGGACGGCTCCACGCCTCGGGAGATTTGCGCCAGCCCACCCAGAGCATTGCGTATCTTTCTTTGCGAAGTGTGAGTGCCCAAGTACAGCCGCTGGCTGTTTTTGAGTGCATCCATGGTTTCATCCAGGGCGAGTTTGCCGTCTCTCAGAATAAGGACTCGACTACACAGGGCGTCGACTTCCTGCATGATGTGAGTTGACAGGATGATGGTTGCCTTCTCTGACAGACTCAGGACGAGATCCCTCATCGCCTGCGTCTGCTCAGGGTCCAGCCCGTTGGTTGGCTCATCCAGAATCAGAATATCTGGACGGTGCAGTATTGCCTGAGCCACCCCTGTTCGCTGACGATATCCCCTCGAAAGAGTGTTGATGGGCTTGAGCGCGTGATCTTCCAGGCTGCATGCCTCAAGTGCCCGACGAATGGCGTCTCGGCGAGCAGACCCTCGAATGTTTCTGACGGCGGCGGTAAACTTCAGATAGTCAAGCACCGTCATGTCGGGATACAGCGGCAGATTTTCCGGCAAATAGCCGATGGCCTGTCTGGCCATCACCGCATTTTCGGCGATATTCTGATCAGAGATAGAAATTTTGCCAAAGTCGGGCTCCAGAAAACCGGTGAGCAGCTTCATCACGGTCGATTTGCCGGCTCCGTTGTGCCCCAGCAGGCCGACGATTTCGCCTTTTGCTACGGTGAAGCCTACCGAGTCAACCGCGACCGTATTACCAAAACGCCTGACCAGATTTTCGGCAACAATCATCGGTTTTTAATCGAGCAAAAATGAACAGGGGTGCCGAGGAGAGGACTTGAACCTCCACGGAGTCGTCTCCACTAGCACCTGAAGCTAGCGCGTCTACCAATTTCGCCACCTCGGCGACAAACGCTTGTAATTCTATCTATGCAGTGTTTTGTGCGTCAAGACAAACCGGCTGTTGGCTCCATCATGGTCTGGGCGGAGTTTTTGAATGTGGCGGCTTTGGAAATCTGACATCGATAGCGAACCCTTCCGGCCAATAACCGGTTGAAAAAATCTACCCTGAACGCGCCTGAGAGAGGAGGGTTTAGCCGCCTCGGCCGCCATACGAAATCAACCTTCTATCGTGCGGAAAATCCCCATTTATTGTGCGTAAAGCGCATAGAATCTCCATTTATCGTGTAAAAAATCTCTGCTTATGTTGTAAAGAATCTGCTAAGCTATCGTGAGGCGGCATCGCCAGCCTGCTTGAGATTGAGTCCATAGTCCCGAAAAAACTCAAGTCATTTTTCCTGTGATGCTCTAAATCGGCTTTTGTTTTCGGGATCGGCGAACGAACTGGCGGGTCTCTGATGAAATCAGACTGAGATAGATTGGGAGGGTTTGATGGGCGAAATGAGCGATCTGTTTGGCGATACGATGCCGCCCGCCACGGAAGCCGCCCCCGACCATCAATCCTCGAATCCGACCGCCTCCCGATCACTTCCGCCGCAAACTCCTCCTCTGCCGCCTGCTCGAAAACCTGCCTCGCGCACAAAATCTGCCTCGAGACCAACGACACCCAGGGTACGATCAAAGGCTGACCGCAAAAATACCTCAGCCACCGGCAGCCGCCCGCAATCAGCGGGAGAGTCTTCTCGCATTACAGTCGATCAAAAACAGATGATTAACTGTCGAGCAGACTTAAACCAGCTGGTGCCCTTCAAGTACAAGTGGGCCTGGCAGAAGTATCTGGACGGTTGCGCCAATCACTGGATGCCGCAGGAGATCAACATGTCGGCCGACATTGCCGTGTGGAAGGATTCCGGGCGGCTGACCGACGACGAGCGGTTGATCGTCAAGCGCAATCTCGGATTCTTTTCCACCGCCGATTC
>RKSB01000149.1 GCA_007571095.1 K189A clade bacterium
CTCACCGCACCAATCCACAGGGGCATACCCAGCAAGCCAGAGTAAGCGACCCACGACCGCAAGCCGATGAGAGGAGAAAATCCCGCCTTCTGAAGTTTTTCGCCTATAGCCCTCATCTGACGAATCCTCCTGGTTTATGGCCGAGCAACAGACTTATTCATGCAGGGACGCTGGAAGGGGCATTGGTGGCAGAAGTGCTTCCAATGCCCCTGCAAGGGCCAGCAGCCGGCGGTCGCTTCCCGGCCGGCCATCTAATTCAAAGCCGATGGGCAAGCCTTATGTTGGCAGACCAACCGGTATGGAAACACCGGGCAGGCCAGCGTTGCCGGCGTGATCGGTATTGGCGACCAGCGTAGGGAAGGTGGGTACCTGTTGTCCATTGTGCAGGGTTTCAGCGTCCTCGCCTATTTTCGGTGCCGGCATCACCGTTGTCGGAAAAAAGACAGCCTCCAGCGAATTTTCGCTGAAATGTCGATAACAGGCTTTCTTCAATGCCGGCCGCCGCACCGCCATGATTTCGTAATAATCACTTGCTGATACGCGTCCTTCTCCGTTCAGGACTTCAAACACGGCACCAACATCCGGGCTGCCGACACCCTTCACTATGTCCTCCAACGTACATGACGCACCGCTGGCGGCGAGGTAGCGGGGCATGTCCTGCAGAATCTCGTAAAAACAGATCGGCATGGTCACCTCTCCGTTGAGGGCCACCACATCAGACATATCCAGTTCAATCAGTACCGCCCCTGCCTCGGCGAGCAGATTCCGAACACGATCCGCCGCTTGCTCAATATCCGGATGCAGATTGTCGTAAAAGGGTGCCGGTATGCCTATTCGAACGCCGGTCAGGTCAGCACTCTTCACCGCCAGGGGCTCGCCACTGATCAGGCCGTCCAGACACGCCAGGTCAGCGACATTTCGAGCCATCGGGCCAACCGTGTCCCGTGTATGCGAGATAGGTACCACGCCATCCTGGGGATAACGCCATATCGTCGGCCGCATACCGGCAATACCACACAGTGCCGCCGGAATCCTTGTCGAACCACCGGTATCTGTTCCGAGAGCCGCCGGAATTATTCCGGCGGCGATAGCAGCGGCACAACCGCCACTGCTGCCGCCGGCCACTCGAGCAGAGTCGTAGGGGTTGCCTACCGCACCAAACACAGCATTGTTGGAGGTTATTCCAAAGGCCAGTTCGTGCATGTTGAGCTTGCCGGCCGGCAGGGCACCGGCCTTTGTCAACGCCAGCACCGCCGGTGCCGTACGAGCAGGCAGATGCCCCCTGAGTGCCGACGTACCGGCACTGCTTGGCATGCCCGAGACGTCAATGTTGGCTTTCATGCCAATCGGCACTCCCGAAAGAGGGAGGTGTTGTGCACTCGAGCGCGATGCATCGGCCTGGCGGGCTGCCTGCAACAGTCCTTCGGCATCCAGATGCGTAAAAATATTCAGGGAATTCGCATTTTCGGCGCGTAAAAGCAGGGATTCGGCACAGGCAACAGCCGACAGGGCGCCCTTGGATATCTGTCTGCTGGCTTCCACGGCGGTCAGTAAGGTTGCCATAAAAATCCCATAAAAAGTTTAGTAATTTTTCACAGGGTTTGAGAGTAGCAAAAACCGCCCATATCGGCAAGTTCCAGCCCTCTTCTTGAGAACGCGAATATGCCCTTGTACCAAGTTCCGCCGGACAACAGAAATACCGGTCAGGTCAGAGGGTGGACGATAGAAAAAATACAAATAATAATCATTATTATTACTATTGACATATTAAAAACTCGCCCCTATGCTTGCTCAATCACTTTCGCTGAACAGGTCAAACTCTCATGTCTAAAAATAAAAGAACCCTTCCTCTGCTACTTCTTTCGGTTCTTCTTTTGTCGCCCTTTGGTGCATCGCTGGCCGAAGAAGACAGGGAAGACAGAGAGGGCATTGACGACATCATCATTGTCATGGGTGAGCGGGAAACCGTGAAAACTCTTCCTGGTGCTGCACACTTGATTGGCCCCGAATTTCTGGACAAATTTGAATACAGCGATATTCAGCGAATCGCTCGCGTGGTGCCTGGCGTATCCATCCAGATTGAGGACGGATACGGCCTGCGGCCCAACATCAGCATTCGTGGTGTTGCCACGGAACGCAGCGGCCGCATCACCCTGCTGGAGGACAATGTGTTGATCGCACCTGCTCCCTATTCAGCACCCTCTGCCTACTATTTTCCGACGATAGGTCGTATTCGGGCACTGGAACTTGTCAAGGGGCCTGCCGCCATTACTCAGGGCCCCTACACCATAGGTGGTGCCCTCAACATGATTTCCACGCCAATACCCTCGGAGCGTGACGGCCAGGTTCTGTTTGAATATGGCACCGATGCCACGGCGAGGCTACATGCCTTCTACGGCCAGCGAACCCCCTCCGGATTTGGTTATCTGGTTGAGTTCCACGCCTGGCAGTCCGACGGCTTTCAGGATATTGACAGAAGCAGCACTTCAACAGGGCTGGAGGTGACTGACTACACAGTCAAACTTGACTATGTATCGCCCGACAGCCGACATGCGGTGGAACTGAAACTGCAACAGACCTCGCAGGATTCTGAGCAGAGCTATCTCGGGCTTACAGACACAGACTTTGCCCGCAATGCCTACCGACGTTACGGTCTTTCCCTTCTCGACAACATCAGTACCGATCACAGTCAGACAATCCTCAAATACAGGCTCAGGATCACGCCTGCCCTGACCTTCACTGCGACCGCTTATGACAATCGTCACGAGCGCGACTGGTTCAAGACCGAGGGCATTGATTTTGACGGTAGCCCGAACGCCCAGAACTTCTCTCGTACAAGCTGGTCAAACGTCATTCGTGCTCTCAATACCAATACCGACCTTGTCTCCGGCGCGACTACTGTAAGTGTTGCTTCGTTGCAGGCCATTCTGGATGGCACCGCCAACACCGAAGAAGGCTCCATTCAGGTGCGCTCCAATAGTCGTGAATACTTTTCACGCGGAGTCCAGGCGACTCTGGGCTGGCAAGGCAGCACGGGAAATGTCAGTCACAACATCAATATCGGCATTCGTTATCACGAAGACGAGGAAGACCGCCTGCAGCGCAACAGTACTTATCGACAGCTGGATGGCCGTCTGTTGCTTAGCGATTTCGGCGAACTCGGCAATGCGGGCAACCGTGTACAGGAAGCCGCAGCACTTGCTTTCTATTTTCGGAATCGGCTGGAGTTTGGCCGCTGGATTTTGACACCAGGGTTTCGCTACGAGGATATCGAACAGAAACGTACTCGCTTTCGTGGCGGTGCGACTCGTGTATTTCGTGACAGCCGCAACAACGACACTCGCGTGTTCCTGCCCGGTTTTGGCGCGATCTATGCGGTCAATGGCTCTCTGTCCCTGTTCGGGGGGCTGCATCGAGGCTTCACTGTTCCCGGCAACTCACCGTCTGCCGAACCAGAGGAAGCCTGGAACTACGAGTTTGGCCTGCGCTATGACTCAAACGGCCTGAAAGCCGAAGTCACAGGATTTTTCAGCGATTATGAAAACCTGCTGGGAGTATGTACAGCGTCCTCAGGCAGCGACTGCGAAATCGGCGATGTCTTCAATGGTGATGCGGCAGAAGTCAGAGGCATTGAGGCAAGTGTTGCCAGGACGTTTGAGTTGCCCAGAAGTATGCAGGCATCCGTTGCTCTGGTGTACACCTACATGGATGGCGAGTTTCAGACAGACATTGCGGACACTGATTTTTTTGGTGATGTGAGTGCCGGAGACCCGCTCCCCTACATACCCGAGAGCCAGTATTCGATTTCTCTGGGTCTGGGAGCACTTCGCTGGACTGTCAATGCTCTCGTGAATTACGTTGACAAGGTTTGTACACGCGCTTCATGCGGTCCCTTTGAGCGTACCGAGGATACGCTTACGGTTGATCTGGCCGGGCATTATTTTGTACACGACAAGCTGAAGGTTTATGGCCGGATTGAAAACCTCACCGCAGAGGAATCTCTCCTCGGCCGCCAGCCTTACGGAGCCCGTCCGAACAAGAAGGAAAGCGTGTCTGTTGGGCTTGAGTTTGCTTTCTGAGGCCCTTGCCGAGTCGCAGTTTCTGCATCGCTCTTTCAGGACAAAGCCGAAGAGCGAAAAGCCTTGTTGAGCGAAAAATTCGCCCCTCCAGGCTACCTTTCTCGGCATCTTCCCTGTCAAAAAAAGGGCTTATATACCTGGTTTGATGTAGCCATCCGGTGGCGACACGCCTCGCTCCATGCTGGTTGCAACCAGATCAAGCCAGAATAGCCGCCGGAAGATCGGGAACATCTTTCCAAGGGTCTTTC
>RKSB01000107.1 GCA_007571095.1 K189A clade bacterium
TGTTTTTGCTTGAGGCGTTTTAGAGTGACGACAAACTCGTGGGCAGCCCGCCGGTCGGGGTAGGCCAGATCAAAGCCATGTTTTGCCAGGCTGTTTGCGAGATAGCCAGCGTTCAGAGTGGCATACTCGGAAACACGCAACATACCCTCTTTACCCAGCATCAGGCTGTAGGCAAGTGCCCTCAACAAAACACCAGTGTTGCCGTTGAACGCAGACATTCTTCCGATACTCCCGCCGTTTTGGGTTTGCCACAGATAGCCGCCCGAATCGGTTTTTACCACGGTCGGCATTGGCAGATAGGGTGACAGCTTGTTGACCGCACAGACCGGCCCGGCACCTGGCCCGCCACCGCCGTGAGGAGTGGCAAAGGTTTTGTGTAGATTCAGGTGCATGACATCAAACCCCATGTCGCCTGGCCGAACACGTCCCAGAATGGCATTCAGGTTGGCACCGTCGTAATAAAGCAGCCCGCCTGCCGAGTGCACAACCGAGGCAATCTCCTCGATTTGGCGTTCAAACAGCCCGCAGGTGGAGGGGTTGGTCAGCATCAGCCCGGCGGTGTTTTCACTCACCGTCGCCTTCAGTGCGTCCAGGTCCATGTCGCCGTCTTCTCCGGTCGGAATTTCCCTGACTTTGCATCCGCACATCATCGCACTGGCAGGGTTGGTGCCATGTGCTGAATCGGGCACTATGATCTCGTTTCTCTGGGCGTCTCCGTTGGCTTTGTGGTACGCCCGAATCATTGCGATTCCGGCAAATTCTCCCTGTGCACCGGCCATGGGAGTCAGTGAGACAGAGTCCATTCCGCTGATTTCTTTCAGAATCTCCTGCAGGTCAAAAAGACAGGACAGCAACCCTTGACAGGATGAGGCCGGAGCCAGCGGGTGTTGACGAGAAAAGCCATCCAGAGTGGCCGCTTTATGTGCTCCTCTCGGGTTGTATTTCATGGTGCATGAGCCGAGCGGATAGAAGTGAGTTTCGATGGAAAAGTTTTGCTGGGACAGCTGAGTGTAGTGCCGAACCACTTGAAGCTCCGATACCTCCGGCAAGGCAACGGCTTCTTGTCGAAGCAGGTCCTTCGGCCAGTCGGGTTTTTCGTCAGCGGCTTCGGGAACTTGCGTTGCCGCCCGCCGGCCCGGTCGGCCAAGCTCGAAAATCAACATGAAATCACTTGCTCCAGCACTTTCGCCAGCCGCTCCATGTCTTCTGTCGACCTGGTCTCGGTAGCACACAGCAGCAGGCTGTTCTTCAACTTCGGGTAGTAGCCACCCAGAGGCAAACCGGCAAGAATACCCTGGTCTGACACCGCTCGATGGATGCCCTCGGCATCCCTGTCAAATTCCAGTACGCACTCGTGAAAAAAGGCTGATGAGAATCTCGGTTTGACCGATGGAATGGTGCTTAGCCGGTCCCTCAGCCAGCGCGTGTTCTGGTGGCATGCCAATGCGGTTTTCTTCAGCCCTTCTGGACCCAGCAGGCTCAGGTATATGGCTGCCGCCGCGGCCAGTAATCCCTGGTTGGTGCAAATGTTTGAGGTGGCCTTACTTCTGCGAATGTGTTGTTCTCTGGTTTGCAGCACCAGCGTAAAGCCGGAGTTGTTTTCTCGATCAACCGTTCGTCCGACTATTCTGCCGGGGAGTTGCCTGACCATTGACTTGCGAGTGCACATGAAACCCAGGTAGGGGCCACCACCCGAGAGAGGAATACCCAGAGGCTGCCCCTCTCCAACCACTATGTCGGCACCCTTTTCGCCCCATTCGCCTGGCGGCCTGAGCAGTGCGAGCGAGGTCGGGTTGACCAGGGCAACAAGCAGAGCCTTTTGCCTGTGAGCCCAATCGGCGATTGAGTTGACTGACTCCAGCACGCCGAAGAAGTTGGGTTGCTGGACGACGACGGCGGCATACTCTCCTTTCTGCGGCAGCTCAGCCCTTCCGCTGTCGGCTTGCCAGCCCTGGTGTTCGATCACTATGTCCTGGGCTTGAGTCAGGGTCCGCGCGGTTTCCAGATAATGGGGGTGCACTGCACCGAGGCAGAGTACTTTTTTGTTCGTATGCCGCTCGTTGATTCTCACTGCCATCAAGATGGCTTCTGCCAGTGCACTGGCACCGTCGTAAACCGAAGCATTGGCTACTTCCATGCCCGTGAGCTGGCACATCATGCTCTGGTATTCATAGATGATCTGCAGGCTGCCCTGGCTGGCCTCGGCCTGATAGGGGGTATAGGCAGTCATCAGCTCGCCGCGACCGGCCAGCTCCCAGACCGCCGCCGGAATATGGTGCTCATAGGCACCCGCACCGAGAAAGGACAAGTCATAACCATCCTTTCGGACCCGTTGCCTGAAGTAGTGGAGCATGGCCTGTTCGTTCAGGCCGGCTGGCAAATTCAGGTTTTTTGCTCTCAGCGTTTGCGGAATCTCATCGAACAACGAGTCGCTGGAACCAATACCGAGGGCACTCAGCATTCGTTGTTTCTCTTCAGACGTGTGCGGAATAAAGGGCACGATCCTAGCTCGATTCCGAATCGCACAGCTTCTGATAATCGCTGGCAGTGAGCAAGTCCTCCAGTTCCTTGTTGTCGTTTGGCTTGATTTTGATCAGCCAGCCGTCTCCATAGCAGTCATCGTTGACCAGTTCAGGTGCCTCTGCCAGAGCCTTGTTGGTGTCGACCACTGTGCCGGCCAGCGGACTGTAGAGTTCGGCTGCTGCCTTGACCGATTCAATGACGCCTGCTTCGTCGCCTGCTTTCAGCGAACCACCGACTTCGGGGAGTTCTACATAGACTATGTCGCCCAAACTGTCCTGGGCATAGTCGGAAATCCCGACACGAACATAGCCTTCGTCGTCAACACAGACCCATTCGTGAGTCCTGGTGAACTTTCTCAAATCATCAATCTTGCTCATAGTATCGCTAGAGTCTCCAGTCTTTACAGTCGATTGCCCTGCGTGAACAGGCACTTTTCGTTCATCTGGCCTGGTTGTATTCAGGCCTGGAATATCGGCGAGAACGCACATGGGCATCGAGCCACCCATGCACGTGGCTGTATATAATAGGAGGGAAGAACGAAGCCTGACAACGGAAAAGCCCGATTATTTTTTCGGCAAAGCTGTCCAGATTCGCATAAAATCAAGCCCGAAAAGCATTTGCAAAGCGTAAAGCGCACAGTTAATAATAGGCCTGTCAGAGACCTCGTTTTTGCTCGAATTCAGTTGCTTCGGGTTGCTTAATCTGGGGTACAATTCTAACCAGGATACTTCTTAAGGTTGCACTTGAGGTTTTGTTGAGGAGTCAGCGGTCGAGCTACGGCTAATACAGAACGGCTGCTATAGAGAGGTTGTATGGACATTAAGACAAGAGAAGAAAATGGCGTTCTCCTCGTCGAGCTGGACGGCCGCCTCAACAGTACCACATCTTCTCGACTTGAAAAGCAAATCAAGGCCTGGGTCAGATCCGGTAGTCAGAAACTGCTGTTTGATTGTGAAAATCTTAGCTACATCAGTTCTGCTGGCCTGAGAGTCTTGTTGACAGGTGCCAAGCTGGTGCAAAAAAAGCAGGGTCAACTGGTGCTTTGCAAGCTCTCCCCCAATGTGCGGGAAGTATTTGAGGTCAGTGGCTTTATAGACATCATCGGTGTCTATGACGACCTCAGTCAGGCGACGCAAGCCTTAGAGTAGAGCTCTGGCGAGAATTCCTCATTTGAATGAAAGATTTTGATGTGGAGAGTTTATGCTGAGGTTTCCTGAGGAAGTCGTTCTCCTGTTGCTTGACGAAGAGAGCGGCAAGATGGCCAAGATAAACGATTGGTCTCTTAGGTACGCTCTGGCTGGTGCTGTTCTCATGGATCTTGCCCTGGAAGATCGGATTGACTCCGACCTTGAGAGCCTTTTTCTGGTTAGTCCAGAACCACTCGACCACCCGTCTCTTGACCTTGCTCTGGGCATTATTGCCGAGGAAAAAGAAGAACATGACGTGCGCTACTGGCTTGAGAGGCTGGCTGTTCATGCCGACGAAATCAGGGAGAACGCGCTGGCAGTGCTGGTCGAGAAGGGCATCCTCGAACAAAGCGAAGAACTTTTTCTGTGGGTCTTTCGGTCTCGGGTTTATCCGGTTATAGACGGTAGTGTTGAGCAGGAAGTCAAACTGCGGATTATGGAAGTTCTGTTCAGCGACAATATTCCCGACCCGCGTGATGTCGTCATTATCTCTCTGGCCGATGCCTGCGGTATATTCAGTGCCATACTCTCGGAGCGTGAACTTGAACACAGTCGCCCGCGCATTGATCAGGTGCGCCGGCTTGATCTCATCGGGCAGGCTGTTTCCAAG
>RKSB01000093.1 GCA_007571095.1 K189A clade bacterium
CATCCGGTGGCGACACGCCTCGCTCCATGCTGGTTGCAACCAGATCAAGCCAGAATAGCCGCCGGAAGATCGGGAACATCTTTCCAAGGGTCTTTCTGTTTCAGGCCATGCTGTGACCCTTCGGCAATGCAACCGATGCTTGACCCGCAACGAGACCTGAAGGGTGCGACTCCCGAGACGCTGGTGCCTGCCCTGCCGGGGCTACATTCAAAAGCCCGTTGTCGGCAATGAGGTGTCGGTAAACAAGCCGTCTGCCGACAAATCGGGCGACTGTCTTCCGCATTCGGTCAAGCGTTCCTGATTCCCGTGCCTGAAAGAACTCGTCAAGTCAGGTAAGCCCCAAAAAAGCAGTGGACTTGTTTGTATTCGGCTTCTATCATCCACTGAAGGACACTGGCCAACTCCTCTTTTCCAAAAAGCCAGCGTCTGCTTATTTTGAATGTTGCCGGCTGGCGAGTCGGCGAAGTGGTTTTTTTGGACAGGCCAGACTTGAGCGACACGAGTCTGAATGTTTTCTCAAGAACATACCGTCCGATCAATTTTCAATCAGGAGCCAATTTATGTTGAAGCTACACTTTGCACCCAATTCACGAGCCGGCAGGATTGTCTGGCTACTTGAGGAACTCGAACTTCCCTATGACCTGAACCGCATGGATTTTCACCCTCGGGACCTCAAATCAGACGAACACCGGGCCCGCCATCCGCTCGGACGTGTACCGGTGCTTGACGACGGGGATGTCAGCATTTACGAGTCGGGTGCCATTGTCGAATACATACTTGAACGTCACAAAAAGGGTGGCCTGAAACCTGCCGTCGATTCGCCTCAATTTCCTGACTATCTACAGTGGTTTCACTATTGTGAAGGCATGGTGATGCCGCCGATGAACACCATTGTCGTGCATACCATCCTGTTGCCGCCGGAGCGCAGGGATGAGACGGTACTGGGCCAGGCTCAACGATTACTCACCAGAGCACTGGCACCGGTTGACGAAACCCTTGCCGACAAGGATTACCTGATCGGCGATTTTTCCGCCGCCGATATCATGCTTGGCCACGCCTGCTTTATGAGCAATCGGCTTGGTTGTGTGAGCGATGAAATGACGCATGTTAAAGACTATGTTCGGCGGATTGAAGCCCGGCCCGCTTTTCAGAAAGCCATGGCCAGCTGAGATCGCATTCGTTTTTGGCCTTTTCGGTTGCCCGAAGAAGGCGACGAATTCTCCTTCAAACCTGTTCTGGCGATGCCGCCCTTTATTTGAAGGGGCTATCCCCTCGCATACCACAGACTAGCCGCTTTCGGGCAGTGGCTTTGTAAAAACCGAAGAAATGGCGGAGCGGACGGGACTCGAACCCGCGACCCCCGGCGTGACAGGCCGGTATTCTAACCAAACTGAACTACCGCTCCGAATCTGTATCGACCCCTGAACAAGGATCCTTGGTGGGTGTTGCAGGGATCGAACCTGCGACCTTCGGCTTGTAAGGCCGACGCTCTCCCAGCTGAGCTAAACACCCCGGTTTGGGCTTCGGCGGAGTTTAATTCTTCTTTCGACTCCGCTTTCGTCTATTTTAAGCCATCGAGTCTGTTTTTGCCTTAATCCGCCTCCAGCGTGTGGTCCATGGTCAGTGCCGGTGTGTCAAGGCTCGCACCGACGACAACAGCAGGTACACCGGCCACGGTGGTATGGGCGGGGACATCCTTGAGGACGACACTGCCAGCCCCCACTTTGGCACTCTCGCCTATCTCGATATTACCGAGGATCTTGGCTCCGCTGCTGATCAGGACACCGTGTCTTACTTTGGGATGCCGATCACCGCCTTCTTTGCCGGTTCCCCCCAGCGTTACATCCTGAAACAGGGAGACTTCGTTTTCTATGACGCAGGTTTCGCCGACGACCAGTCCGGTTGCGTGGTCCAGAGTAACTCCTTCACCAATGCGGGCCGCCGGGTGAATGTCCGCATTCAGGCGCGCACTGATCATGCTCTGCAAATACAGCGCCGTGACCTTGTGACCATGCGTCCACAGCCAGTGTGCCACTCGGTAACCCTGCAGGGCACGGTAGCCTTTGAAGAAGAGCAGTGGTGCCAGATAGTCGTTGCAGGCTGCATCCCGAGCCCGTGTTGCCCTGATGTCCGCTTCACCCGCCGTCCAGACATTCGCATTGTCGGCGTAGATTTCACAGAAGGTTTTGTTCAGGGTGTCGGCAGGCATTCTCGGCTGACCGAATTCGGTGGCCAGCTGAAAGGCGAGTGCTTGCGCAAAGCTGTCGTGGTCAAGAACCATGGCTTGAATAAAGGCGGCCATCGCCGGTTCTTTTTTGGCCGCCGCCTCTGCATCCCGAAAGATCTCGGCCCAAAGTGAGAGACTGGTCATAGGGTGTGAGTACTCAGAGCGACCTTCCGAAGGGTCGAACAGACTGCTTTACAACCGCTTCATTCTACTGCCGGCAGTGAATACAATAAAGGCACAGCCAGCCGGTCGAGCCATAGAGATGCAGATTGCCAACAGTATCACTGCCAAGTTGACTCATTCATTCACTCCCCATCACCTTGAAGTTCACAACGAGAGCCACAAGCACAATGTGCCGCCCAATTCGGAAAGCCACTTTCGAGTGGTGCTGGTGGCCGAGTGTTTTGTTCAGCAAAAGCTTCTTCAGCGGCACCGTGCGGTCAACACTGTACTGGCGAACGAACTGGCGAATGGCGTACACGCCCTGTCGCTTCATCTCTATACCCCTGCGGAGTGGAGCGAACGGCAGAGTGCACCAGCGTCTCCCGACTGTCTGGGCGGATAGCCGACCTGCAACTCAAGGGTTTTTTTCGGCAAGCAGGCTGTCCCTCGATGAGCGAAGCGCGATTCTGCAACGAAGCGGAATATCTGGCCGCTCCGACCCTGATTCAACGATAGACTTCGGAGTCGAAAAGCCCGAAGTCCGGGTTTGTTTTCGGCTGTTCGAGCAGTTCCCGAAGAGTGGGCCAGACATTGGCGAGCATTTGAGGTTGGGCTTCTGCCCTCGGATGAATGCCGTCCTCCTGCATCAGTGAGTCGAAGCCGGCGACCCTGTCGAGCAGAAAAGGTGTCGTTCGAGTGCCTGTATCGGCAGCCACGCTATGAAAGACCCGAGCGAATGCCTGAGTGTATCGAGGGCCATAGTTGGGCGGTATCTGCATCGGAATCAGCACAGCCAGAGCCTCGGTTTTGCGAACCAGCCCGATCATTTGGGTCAGGTTGTCGGCTATGGAAGTGATCGGATAGCCTCGCAGACCGTCGTTGCCGCCGAGTTCAATCACAACCATTCGAGGTCGCCATTGCTCGAGCAGTTTCGGCATTCGAGCGAGGCCGCCGGCAGTGGTTTCGCCACTCAGGCTGGCATTGATGATACGATAGCTCAGGTTTTCGACCCGTACCCTGTCGGCCAGCAACGAGACCCAGCCCTGTTGAGGATCAATACCGAAACCGGCACTCAGGCTGTCCCCCATAATCAGGATAGCGGGTGAAACCAGGCTGGTATCTTCAGCCGCCCTTGTGTTGGAGTTTTCTGCTTGTGCTGCCGTCGGGCTCGCGCCCGAGAAAATGAGCAGGAAAACAAAAAATGCCTTGGTGATCATGAGAAAAAAATTGACTGAAGCAGTGATAAACGCCGTAACTGAGCCAGTGTTAAGTGCCACGAATGTCTCAAAAAACGTTCTTCTGAGTCATGCGCGAAGCCTCTCAATACTGCGGGGCATTCATCTGGAAATCAAGGCGGGTGAATCGGTGGCCATTGTCGGAACATCGGGTTCTGGCAAAACCACTCTACTGAGCCTGTTGGCCGGGCTGGACTCGGCCAGCAGCGGCGAGGTGCATCTGCTTGGCCATCCGCTGTCTCGCCTGGATGAGTCTGCCAAAGCCATTCTGCGGCGTAAATATGTCGGTTTTGTGTTTCAGAACTTTCAGTTGATTGGCAGCCTCACAGCTCTTGAGAACATTGTGCTGCCGCTTGAGCTTAAAGGAATGCCGAACGCCATTGAACATGCCCGAGAGCTTCTGTCGAGGGTCGGCGTTCTTGAGCGTGAACAGCATTACCCCAGCCAGTTGTCGGGTGGAGAGCAGCAACGTGTGGCTTTGGCGCGCGCTTTTGCCGGCAAACCGGCCATTCTGTTTGCCGACGAGCCGACCGGCAATCTGGACGCAGCCACCAGCCAGCGAGTCGCCGACATCATGTTCGAACTCAATGCCGATACCGGCACCACGCTGGTGCTGGTTACGCACGATGAAACCCTCGCCAGCCGCTGC
>RKSB01000003.1 GCA_007571095.1 K189A clade bacterium
CCTTTTGACCGCGCCAATTCCACCAAAATACTCGATGAGTTTCTGACGTCTTTTTCGACCGATACCGGGAATATCTTCCAGTTCGGAGTAGCGCATTGTTTTCTTAAGTCTCTTGCGATGGCCGGTGATGGCAAAACGGTGAGCCTCGTCTCTTATCTGCTGGACCAGATTCAGCGCGTCAGACTTTTTGCCGAGCTTAAGCCGAACCGCCTTGTCGCTAAGGATCAGGGTTTCCAATCCTGGTTTCCGGCCAGTGCCCTTGGCGACACCGACTATCAGGACACCTTGAATGGCCAGTGAAGCGAGTGCCTTCTGTGCCTGTGCCATCTGTCCTTTGCCACCATCAATCAGAAGCAGTTCGGGAAAGCCTTCCTTGTTGGCCTTGAGATGACTGTAGTGTCTGGAAACCGCCTGATAGATGGCCGCATAATCATCGCCTGGCTGAATGCCCTCAATGTTGAAGCGGCGATAGCTTTTTTTAACCGGCCCATTGTGATCAAAAACCACGCAACTGGCGACCGGAAGACTGCCGCCGGTATGGCTGACATCAAAACATTCGATTCGTTGAGGCAGAAAATCCAGCGAAAGCTCATTCTGAAGGCTGACAAATTTGCTGTACACGCCCTTGTGCTGGCCAAAATGTGTTGCCAAAAGAGCTCGAACATTGGCTTCGGCCAAATCTCGCCAACGTGCCTTCCGACCCCGAACCTGAGTCGAGAAAACCGTCTTGCAGCCCGATGAGAGTGCCAGTGCCTCTTGCAGGGTGTCCAGGCCCTGCAAGGGCATATTGACGACAACCTCTCTGGGCATTCCATGCCCGCCAGGATTTTTATCCGAGTAGAACTGGGACAGAAATCCGAGCAGAATGTCAGCGATTCCTCTCTCAAGCCGATCTATCGGAAACCAGTTTTTCTGACCGATAATCTTGCCATCACGAATAAACAGCACCACAACACAAACCCTGTCGTGAGCCCGCAGCGCAGCGACAAGGTCAATATCGCCATCCTGAACCGTGATGTCCTGACGTTCCTGTATTCGCCTCAAGGCACTTATCAGATCCCGATATTTGGCCGCCACTTCGAAGTTAAGTTCGGCACTGGCCTGCGCCATGGCAGCCTGAAATTCTTCGAGAATCTGCTGACTTTTGCCTTCAAGGAACATGGTTGCATGGAGTAGATCACGAGCATAGTCCTCTTTGTCTATCATGCCGACGCAGGGAGCACTGCAACGGCGAATCTGGTACTGCAGACAAGGCCGGGAACGGTTTCGGAAAACACTTTCCTCGCACTGCCTGACCTTGAACAGCTTTTGAGTGGCCAGCAGGCTGTTTCTGACCACCGAAGAGCTTGGCCAGGGGCCCAGCAGCTTGCCTTGCTTCGGTTTGGCACCTCGGTAAAACCGCAGGGCAGGAAAATCATCCTGCGTGGATACATGTATGTACGGGTAGGACTTGTCATCCCGCAACAATATATTGAAGGGCGGCCTTAGCGTCTTTATCAGGTTCTGTTCAAGCAACAGGGCCTCCGCTTCGCTCGGAGCAACCGTTGTTTCAATCCTGTCAATCTGGCTTACCAAAGCCATCGTTTTGGTCGACAGGGCAGGCCGAAAATAGCTGGCAACCCTTTTTTTCAGATTTCGTGCCTTGCCCACATAGAGCACTTCTCCGTCCCTGTTGTACATTTGATAAACGCCTGGACGGCTTGTAATATTGAGCAGGGAAGACTTGAGTCCAGAGGTCTTTTTGTCTTTCTCTTCGGGCATGACTTCAGGCAATGCTGGAGGAAGCGGCAAACACCAGGCAAAAGAATGCGGCTTGTTTTTTCTGCCATCTTATAACAGTTACGAAAGAGCAGGGGAGACTGCCCGGTTACAAACGATGTGCATAAACCTGACCGGTTCGTCTTTTTTGAATGCCTGAAGTCTTTCTGCCTTAAGCTGACATCACTCCGAATCGAATGACAAAAAAATATCTGATCGCCTTGATTTTGTTGCTTGCCTCCGGTTTGAGTTCGGGGCAGCAAACTCCGAATACCGAATCTTCGGACGACCCAGAAGAAGCCCTGTCGACATCACAGGAAAAAGACTCGGCCTCGCAGAAAAATCAAGACCCGACCGAGCGGCTCATGAACGCTCGAGAATTAAAAGCAGCACGGCTCAAGGAAAAGGCTGCGGAAGCTCGATCAGCAGCCAAAAAGGCCATAACCATCGAAGCCATTCATCGAACAGCCAGAGCCAACAAACGACGACTCAGGAAGAAGGCTGATTTCAAGGCTCTGGAGGCTCTCGTACGCAAGGACAAAAGTTCCAGCGTTGAAGAGTTGCTGGATAACCTTGCCCGAGAAGCCTCAACGGAATTGCTGGAAGACCCGACGCTACTGCAGGATATTGCTCAAATCAAGGCAGATCTTGCCGAGGCCGAAAGAGAGGCAATGGCTGCCATCGACCCGATTATCAGCACTCATGCGGTCATTCGAAAAATCGCATCGGCAAAGAATGCGGTTGCCTCAGGCTTGTCGGAAACCGATATAGCCACCGGATCCATTGCAAGCGGCGATCACCTGATCGTGACGCTGGTCTGCCAAAACGAGGGCCAGGTGCCTGCCAACAATCTGGTTATAACCTACCCGATACCACCCAGCATCGCTTATCTGGAGAGCAGTTATGCGCAAAAAGAATCGATGCTCCTGTATTCGGCAGATGGAGAAAGCTTTTTTGAGACCCTCGAAGAAGTTGAAGATTACGTTCAAAAAAGAAGCACGCAAAAAAAGCCAGAGAAAGTTGACATCAGTCACGTCAGATGGATTCAGCAGAGAACTCTGCAACCCGAAGACGAGAGGACTTTGACTTTCAGGGCAATTGTCAGGTAGGCGGCCGAGGATTTTTGCATGCAATTGTCAGCCAACAGCGATGGACTTCAGCGAGACCTGCTTCAATGACCAACTGGTATAACAGAAACATAGTACCCAGGCTTATTGGCTGGGCGATGCGGCAAAAGCCCATCAGGCGAGTCCGCAAGCAGCTTGTACCTCTGGCTTCCGGCAATGTACTGGAAATTGGCTTTGGGCTGGGTGCCAACCTGCCTTTCTATACCGACTCGATCAAGTCGCTGGTCGCTATTGACGTATCAGAAGAACTCTACTCGATGGCAAGCGAGCCTCTGTCAGCATTCAACAAGCCTTTCGATTTCGTTTTCAGCAAGGCCGAGGCAATGCCCTTTGAAAGTGCTCAGTACGACTGTGTCCTCTGTACCTGGACGCTCTGCAGTGTTGATGATCCGGCGGCTGTGGCCGCTGAAATCAGAAGAGTCTTGAAGCCATCGGGTCGGCTGATTTTTGCAGAACACGGGCTGGCACCCAAGGGCTTTACGCAGACTTGCCAGCGCCTTATCAACCCGCTCTATCGAAAAATCGCCGGCGGCTGCTCGCTGACCCGATCGGCCCCTCCGTTGCTGGAATCCAGCGGCTTCAAGATGGACTCGCTGGAATCAGACTATCTGCCCGGCCCGCGTATACTGACCTACACTCACAGAGGAGTCGCCAGGCTCAACTGAGGGCTCTATTTCTATTCCCTTCTTTAGCTGAAGGCTCCATTCCCTTTTTGGCTGAGGGCTCTTTTATTTCTATTCCCTTCTTTAGCTGAAGGCTCTTTAGCTGAGGGCTCTTTTGGCTGAAGGCTCCTTCTGGCTGGGGGCTCTATTATTTCTATTCCCCTTTTAGCTGAGGGCTCTTTTGGCTGAGGGCTCCTTCTGGCTGGGGGCTCTATTATTTCTATTCCCTTCTTTAGCTAAGGACTCCTTCTGGCTGGGGGCTCTATTATTTCTATTCCCTTCTTTAGCTAAGGACTCCTTCTGGCTGAGGGCTCTATTATTTTTCTATTCCCTTTTGGCTGAAGGCTCTTTTAGCTGAGGGCTCCTTCTGGCTGAGGGCTCTTTATTTCTCTATTCCCTTTTTAGCTGAAGGCTCCATTCCCTTTTTGGCTGAGGGCTCTATTATTTCTATTCCCTTCTTTAGCTAAGGGCTCCGGCTGAGGGCTCTTTATTTCTTTATTCCCTTATGGCTGAAGGCTCTATTCCCTTTTTAGCTGAAGGCTCTATTATTGCTATTCCCTTCTGGCTGAAGGCTCTTTTAGCTGAGGGCTCCGGCTGAAGGCTCTTTATTTCTATTTTCTATTCCCTTTTTAGCTGAAGGCTCCATTCCCTTTTTAGCTGAAG
>RKSB01000145.1 GCA_007571095.1 K189A clade bacterium
AAGCACTTGAGTTAAGAGACGGGGGGAATCGCTACTGTGGCCGAGGCGTACAAAAGGCCGTTGCCGGCATCGAGCGGGTTATCGCACCTGTTCTGACCGGAAAAAACGCACTGGAACAGACATCGGTGGATGCCGAAATGATTGCCCTCGACGGTACCGACGACAAATCGACACTGGGGGCCAACGCTCTGCTGGGAGTCTCGCTGGCAACAGCACGAGCGGCGGCTGCCAGCCAGCGATTACCGCTTTACAGGTGGATTGCCGAACTTGACTCAGGAGGTACCGGGCTGAGTATGCCGGTTCCGATGATGAACATAGTCAACGGCGGAGCCCATGCCGACAATGGCCTCGACATTCAGGAGTTCATGATTCGACCCGTAGGTGCCGACTCATTCAAAGAGGCCCTGCGCTGGGGTGCCGAGGTTTTTCACACGCTCAAGGGACTCTTGTCGAAGGCCGGACACAGTACCAATGTGGGTGATGAAGGCGGGTTCGCACCTGGACTGTCGAGCACTCGATCGGCTCTCGATCTGGTGCTGACAGCCATCAACAAGGCGGGCTACAGGCCCGAAGAACAGGTCAGCCTGGCCATTGATGCCGCCGCCTCCGAATTTTATCAGGAAGACCGGTATTCCCTGACCGGCGAACAGCTGTCGCTCGACAGTGAGCAGCTGGTTGACTACTTTGACCGGTTGGCGGCAAGCTACCCTGTCGACTCCATCGAGGATGGCATGGACCAGAACGACTGGGCCGGATGGAAGCACCTGACTTCACGTCTGGGTGGGCGATTGCAGTTGGTTGGCGATGACCTTTTCGTCACTCATGCACAAACCCTGATGCAGGGGATTGAGCAGCAGGCGGCCAACGCCATTCTGATTAAATGCAACCAGATAGGTACTCTGACCGAAACTCTGAAAGCCATTCAGGTTGCCCGCAAGAACGGTTTTGGTCAGGTGATCTCGCACCGGTCAGGTGAAACGGAGGACAGTTTTATCGCCGATCTCGCGGTTGGTACTGGAGCAGGACAAATCAAGACCGGCGGCTTGAGTCGCTCGGAAAGGACGGTGAAGTATAATCGGTTACTCAGGATAGAGGAGGAACTGGGCGGCAAGGCCAGTTACAGAGGAGTCGGAAAATGACGCTAAGACGCTATCTGCCGGTGGCAGGATTGTTGCTGATGCTGCTGGTGTTGCAGTTTCAGCTGTGGGCTCCGAACAGAATCAAGGATCAGTTGCAAGTGCAATCGGAAGAAAAGGTCGTGGTTCGGGAGCGTATAGAAGCGCATCGTGAGCGCAACGACCGACTGCTTGAAGAAATCAGAAACGCCCACAACCTTGAGGCCATCGAGGAGAAGGCCAGGCTTCATCTTGGAATGGTTCGAGAAGACGAAACCTTCCTGTTTGTTCCTGAAGGCAAGCGGGCATCGACTCAGCAATAAATGCTCTCGACTTCAACTGAAAATTCGGGCAACCGCCTGTACGGGCGGTCTATGGCGGTGTACAGCCGAAACGGATGAGTATCGATGATACCCGTATTGAGGGCATCGGCATCACCTCCAGAAAGGTTCGGGAAAAACTTATCGCCGAGCTGCAACGGCAGGGAATCACCGACCAGCAGGTATTAAATGCCCTGCTGACCGTACCCAGACATCTGTTTGTCAGTGATGCACTGGCTCATCGAGCCTACGAGAACACCAGCCTTCCAATCAGCTATAACCAGACGATTTCACAACCCTATATCGTTGCCCTGATGACATCCTCTGTGTTGTTGGACGCAGGGACACTGAAGAAAACTCTGGAAATTGGCACTGGCAGCGGTTACCAGACAGCCATTCTGGCCCAATTCTCGAACAGGGTCTATACGCTTGAACGTATCAAGGGTTTGCAGGATTCAGCCAGACAACTGCTTGAGCAGCTTCATCTGAAAAATATTGTCTACTCGCATCGGGACGGCGTTGACGGATGGGCCGAAGAAGCACCCTTCGATGCCATTCTGGTGACCGCTGCCGCCTGGTCGAATGTCATGGTGGAGACTCTCAAGACTCAGCTCAAGACAGGCGGACGTCTGGTTATACCCTTCGGACCGCCCAACAATCAGCAGCTTCATCTGATTACCAGAAAGCAGCAGGACGCATGGGAGGACAGAGTGATAGCTCGAGTGCGCTTTGTTCCGGTCCTCAGCGGAATTTCCATGTCATGAACTCAGCCAGAGGCTGGCTGTTAATCTACGCCAAAGGGCTGGCCATCGGAGTTGCCGAACTGATTCCGGGTATATCGGGCGGCACTGTTGCCCTGATAACCGGTATATACGCCCGACTGGTCACCGCCATCGGTCATTTTGATTTCACCTGGCTTGGTATCCTCAGGAAACTGCCGTCCCCTCAAGCCTTTCGGCAGGCGGCAAACCATGTCGATCTGTATTTTCTGGGCGTGCTCGGCCTGGGTATGGTGACCACTGTAGTTCTGGGGGCAGACCTGGTGCACTGGCTGCTGGAGGAACACAAGCAGCTCCTTTGGGGTTTTTTCTTCGGGCTGATGCTGGGGGCACTTCGTCTGCTCATGGACCAGACCGGAGCATGGCGGCATCGCTATCTGGTGGTCATTGTGCTGGGCGTGCTGGCCAGCCTGATTGTAACTCGCATACAGTTGTATGAAGCGCAGCCCGCTTTCTGGTTCATCATTCTGTCCGGTGCCATTGCCGGTTGTGTCTGGATACTGCCGGGAGTGTCGGGCAGCTTTATGCTGTTGGTACTTGGAATGTATTCTCACCTGATTGATGCGATTGTTTACTCGAATCTGAAATTCCTGCTTCTGTTCGGGCTCGGTCTGGGGCTCGGACTACCGGCTTTCAGCCGGCTGCTGTCCAGGCTGCTGACTCATTACAAATCTGTCACTCTGTGGTTTCTGATTTCCTTTACCGCCAGTTCTATTCATCAACTGTGGCCGTGGCAACAGGTGGTGTCTTACTACTATGACGAAGTTCGAGGCAATATTCCTCTGGAGACTCGACCCATACTGCCGGGTACCTGGCAGAACCTTCATGCTGAGGATCCCATGCTGGTCGCTGTTATTGCGTTGATGGTGGCAGGTGTGGTTGTGGTCTTCCTGATAGAGAGAAGATGGCAGCAAAAACTCATCTGATTCGTCTTCTGTGGGTGCTGTCCACCGCCGGATGCACCAGCGATATTGATCTTTCCGAACGACTGCCGCCAGGACACTATGTTCTGCAGGGCGACACTCTCTATTCCATCGCCCTGCAATACAATCTGGATTACAGGGAGCTGGCGAAGCTCAACCGAATCGCCGCGCCCGGCTACCGGATTAACCCCGGAGAAATTTTACGAATCGAGAAGGCTGCTCGAAAAACGACCACTCAGGAGAAGCGGGCAGACGAGGCCGAACAAGCTGAAGAAAGGCCGACTGACGACCCGCTCGTCGGCAAAATACGAATTGAATGGGATTGGCCGATGAAGGGAGTGGTTCGGCATGCCTTTGGCAGTGGACGGCCTCCCAACAGGGGCATTGATATTCAGGCAACCTCCGTTGCCGAGGTAAAAGCGGCAGCCGACGGAAAAGTGGTCTATGCCGGTTCGGACATCAAGGGCTATGGCAACCTCATTATTCTGGAGCATGCCGGCGACTATCTTTCGACCTACGCCAGCCTGCAACAGCTGGCAGTCGAAGAGGGAGACGACATTCGCCAGGGTGACAGACTGATGAAGCCGACTTCAGTAACAAACAGCCGACAACAGGCCTGGTTGCACTTTGAGATTCGACAACAGGGACAGCCGCTTGACCCGAAGCCGCTGCTTGAAAAGAAAGGCCCCGGAGTCGGCGACTAGCATTCCAGAAGTGCCAGCTTGTCCGGTTTGCCGTCCCACTCCTGGGCATCGGGCAGAGGTTCCTTTTTGACTGTGATGTTGTTGTCAGCCCACTCCTCTGACAACTCGGCATTCAACGCATTCGGGCTTTCACAGTGAGGTCGGGATTCGGCCTAAGGAGACACAGCCGCTTGACCCGAAGCTGCTGCTTGAAAAGAAAGGGGCTTATATACCTGACTTGACGAGTTCTTTCAGGCACGGGAATCAGGAACGCTTGACCGAATGCGGAAGACAGTCGCCCGATTTGTCGGCAGACGGCTTCTTTACCGGCACCTCATTGCCGACAACGGGCTTTCGAATGCAACGAGGCCTCAAGCAGGGTACGCA
>RKSB01000186.1 GCA_007571095.1 K189A clade bacterium
TGAGAAGTTTCAGGGGATAATAGCCAACCGAACCATTTTCCTGGATACGACAAATGCGCTACAAACTGGTCAAGCACAGCAAACTTGAAGACATTGACACTGACTGTCTGGTCATTCCCGTCAAGGGTGCCCAGGATCGGTGGAAAAAACGCAACAGTGTCGTGAAGAAGCTCGACTCGATTACTCAGGGCATGGTCATGAAGGCTCTGGAACAGGGCGATCTGCCGGCCAAATCCGGCAAAACCCTGATGCTGCCCCTGCCTGCCGGAATGAAAGCCCGCAGGCTACTGCTGGTCTATGCCGGCAGCAAGGAAACCCTTGGCCAGAAAGAAGCCAGCCGTATGCTCAAGGGTACGGCTTCTCGGCTCAAGGAAATGTCCGCCAGAAACGTCACCCTGTTATGGGCGGACCTGAAAATAGACGAACGGCCGGTTGACTGGTTAATCCAGCGCACCGTATCGGCTATCGAAGAGGTGACTTACCAGTTTGACAACTACAAGAGCAAGGCATCAAAGCCAGTTGCCCTGGAGACGGTGTCTATCATTCCGTCCACCAAAAGCACGCTTCCTCAAAAGGCACTGAAAGAGGCGGTTGCCCTTGCCGAGGGTATGAAGCTCAGCAAGGATTTGGGTAACCTGCCGGGCAACGAGTGCACGCCGGCCTTTCTTGCCGCCAAAGCCACCGAACTGGCAAAAGAGTACCCAGACCTCACGGTCAAGGTGATGAACGAGAGTGAAATGAAAAAACTCGGCATGGGTTCGCTGCTGTCGGTTGCAGCCGGTAGTCAGGAGCCCGCCCGACTGATTGTTTTTGAATACAGAAAGGGCAAGAAGACCGCACGGCCGACAATTCTTGTCGGCAAGGGAATTACCTTCGACTCTGGAGGCATCAGCCTGAAGCCCGGGGCTCGCATGGACGAAATGAAGTTTGATATGTGCGGAGCAGCCACAGTATTCGGCGTATTTCTGGCCGTGCTCAAACTCAAGCCTTCGATGAACCTGGTTGGCATTGTCGCAGCATCGGAGAACATGCCGGACGGCAAGGCGACCAAACCGGGAGATGTGGTCACCAGCATGTCAGGCAAGACGATAGAAATACTCAACACCGATGCCGAAGGCCGTCTGGTTCTCTGTGATGCCCTGACCTACGCTCGAAGATTTAACCCCGAATATGTCATTGATGTCGCCACGCTGACTGGTGCCTGCGTGGTTGCTCTGGGTGCACACGCCAGCGGACTCTACGCAAACGACGATGAGCTCGCCGACAAGCTGTTGGCAGCCGGAGAATACAGCAACGACAAGGCCTGGCGAATGCCGCTGTGGGATGAATACCAGCAGCAGATCGACAGCAAGGTGGCGGATGTCGCCAATGTTGGCGGGGCGGGTGCTGGCAGCGTAACCGCCGCCTGCTTTCTTGAACGTTTCGCCAAAGACTTTCGCTGGGCACACATGGACATTGCCGGCAGTGCCTGGAGCAGCACCCGAAAACGTTCAACCGGCAGGCCGGTGGGGTTGCTCTACCAGTTTTTGCTGAATGGATAGCCGGCGATGACAGAGATCCTCTTCTACCTGAGCGATCACAAGGGTACGAGAGCGCAATTCGATCTGGTTTGCCGGCTGCTGAAACGTCGATTGAAACATGCTGAAACTCGAAACCTGAAAACCTACATCCATGTTCAAGAGCAGCAGACGGCCGAAGAACTGGACGAAGCCCTGTGGGTGTTTGAGCCCTCCGCCTTCATTCCCCACTGCCTGTATCCGCATCACTCAACAACAGCCGACATACTGATAGGGTGCGAACCGCCGCCGAAGCAAATGGACTGCCTGTTCAACCTGTCGACTCAACCCGTACCGGCCTACGATCAGTTCAAACAGCTCAGCGAGCTGGTGCCGGCCGACGAACAGGCGGTACAGCTTGCCCGAGAACGTTATCGGCTCTACCGAAGCCAGCAGCACCCGCTGAAAACCTTCAAAATGAACGGAATCTACCACCGCCACTTTCTGTCTGACCGACATTGAAGCCGCCCCTTTCAGGGACAAGTTTTCAAATGAGCAAGTATCGACCCGAAGAACTGGAGCAGGCTACCTACCGCCAATGGGAGGCGAAAAACCATTTTCAGCCGGCGGGACAGGGCCAGCCTTACTGCATTCTGATTCCGCCTCCCAATATCACCGGCACTCTGCACATGGGGCATGCCTTCCAGCATACCCTGATCGACACCATGATTCGATATCGGCGCATGAAGGGGGACCGGGCTCTCTGGCAGGTGGGCACTGATCACGCCGGTATTGCCACTCAAATGGTGGTGGAGCGGCAACTGGAAGACGCCGGTAGCAGCAGGCAACAACTCGGCCGGAAGGGTTTTCTCAAGAAGGTCTGGGAATGGCGAAATTCTTCAGGCACCGACATCTGCCGACAATTGCGCCGAATCGGCTCATCGGTTGACTGGAGTCGAGAGCGTTTCACCATGGATGCCGACTATAGTCAGGCGGTGGTGCAGACATTTGTAACCCTGCATGAAGAAGGTCTGATTTACAGGGGCAAACGTCTGGTCAACTGGGATCCGGTACTGGGTACTGCCATCTCTGATCTTGAGGTAGACAACAGGGAGCAGGAGGGCCGCCTTTACTATATCCGCTATCCGCTGTTGAACAACAAATCGGACCGAAAGCAGAATTATCTGGTAGTCGCCACCACTCGCCCGGAAACCATGCTGGGCGATGTTGCCATTGCGGTCAATCCGCACGACGAGCGATACAAATCCCTGATTGGCAGCCATGCCGAGCTTCCTCTTGTTGGCCGCAAACTGCCCGTTATCGCTGACGACTATGTCGATTCAGCCTTTGGTACCGGTTGCCTGAAGGTGACTCCGGCTCACGATTTCAATGACTATGAGATAGGCAAAAGGCACTCGCTTGAGCAGATCAACATTCTCACAGCAAAGGCCGAGATCAACGACCAGGCACCCCCTGCATACAGGGGTCTGGACCGCTTTGAGGCCCGCAAAGGAATCGTCCGTGATCTGGCGGCGGCGGGCCTGCTGGAAAAAGAGGAGACACACAGGCTGACGGTACCTCTGGGCGATCGTTCAGAAGCCGTCATTGAGCCTCGAATAACCGACCAGTGGTTCGTCTCCATGGAGGCACTCGCCGCCCCTGCTCTTGAAGCAGTCAAAAGCGGTCAGCTGAAGTTCGTACCAAAAAATTACGAAAACATCTACTTCGTATGGCTGGAGAATATTCAGGACTGGTGCATCTCTCGGCAACAATGGTGGGGGCACCGAATTCCGGCATGGTATGACTCTGACGGCAATATTCATGTCGGCCTGGATGAAGCCGATGTCCGTCGGCGTCATTCACTTGAGCGAGACCAGCCACTTCGGCAGGAAGAGGACGTACTGGAAACCTGGTTTTCATCAGGCATCTGGAGTTTTGCCAGCCTCGGCTGGCCTCAGCAGACGGCTCTGTCCGACTATCACCCAACCAATGTGCTTTTCACCGGTCACGACATCATCTTTTTCTGGGTCGCACGAATGGTCATGCTCAGCCTCAAACTGCAAGGCCAGCTACCTTTTCGAGAGGTCTATGTACACGGCCTGATTCGCGATTCGGAAGGCAAGAAGATGTCCAAAAGCAGGGGCAACGGGCTGGACCCGCTTGACCTGATTGATGGCATCGACCTTGAGAGTCTGGTGGCCAAGCGAACAACCAACCTGATGCAGCCTCAGATGGTCAAAAAAATCGAACAGGCCACTCGAAAGGATTTTCCTCGGGGCATTCCGGCTTTTGGAACCGATGCCCTGAGGTTTACCTTCTGTGCCATGGCCGCCCGAGGGCGGGACATTCCTTTTGATCTCAAGCGGATAGAAGGCTACCACCATTTTTGTAACAAGCTCTGGAACGCTGCTCACTTCGTGTTCAGCCATGTTGAAAAAGAAGATTTTTCCCAGTTGAATCGGCAGAGTCTTGAATTCGACCTGGTCGACAACTGGATTCTTGCCTGCCTCAACCGAATGCTGGCCGAAGCCGAGCAAGCTCTTTCCAATTACCGCTTTGATCTGCTGGCACAGGCCATCTACGAGTTTCTCTGGCATGAATACTGCGACTGGTACCTTGAATGCAGCAAGGCCACACTGCTTGACCCGAACGCCAGCGAAATCAGGCGAAGAAGCGTCCGCTATCGGCTGGCCTCGGTGCTCGAAACCACATTGCGCAGCCTGCATCCGGTCATGCCCTTCATCACCGAAGCCCTGTGGCAGCAGTGTCGAAAAATCATGGGAATAGCCAGCAGCGAAACTGTCATGCTGGCCGCCTGGCCCGCTCCCTCCGACTCTGAACAGGGCCAGGCCCTGCTGGCCGATATGCAGCAGCTCAAACGAGTGATCACCGCCGTTCGTACTCTGCGTGCGGAACTACAGATTCCACCCGGCAAAAAAATTCACCTGCTGCTTCAGGGCGGCGGCTTTGACTTGATAAAACAAAACGCCCTTTACATCCACCGGCTGGCCGGCATTGAGTCGATTGAATGGCTGGACGACGAAGCGACGTTGCCGGTGGCATCCGTCGAGGTCGTGGGCAGGCTCAAGGTGATAGTGCCCTTGGCTGGCCTGATTGAAAAGCAGGACGAAATCGCCAGGCTGACCAAGCGGATGAAGGCGACCTCAGCCGACCTGGAACGCTTTCAAAAACAGCTTGAAAACCAGAATTTTCTGGCCAGAGCACCCCACAATGTCATACAAGCCAAGCAGCAAAAAGCCCGAATGCTGGAATCCACGCTGACCAAGCTGCACTCTCAGCTTAAATCCTTGAAATCACTTTAATATGTACACAGGGCCGATTGCCCTCTGTTGTTCGAATTTTCCTGCTTTCCGCAGTCACCTTCGGCGGGCGGGTGCCGAATTGCCTATAATGAAGCCAGCAAAAATTTGCCGCTTCTCTTCGCATAAAAAAGCCTGAGCGTCGGCCCACAAGTACAAGGTCCAATGCCTTATCCGAATTCTTCGTTCGGGGTTGATTGGTCGAGACTGAAAGATTCGTCCCATGTCCCTCTCAGTATCGTACAAACTCTCGACTCGACACGTCTGCTGATTGCCAGCGGCGATACCAGGCTGGTTCGACAAGTCAAGCGATTTGCCGACCGCCAGTCATTGCAGGCTACATCCATCAGCAAGGCGACAAAGCTTGTCGACAACCTGGTCAACGAACAGCCCGACCTGCTTCTGATGTCCAGCGACATCATGGAGCAGCTCTCGGAAGAGACATTAAAGGCAGTTCGAGGGCATGCTTCCTTGTTGCTCTGGTTACGCGCTCAGGAAGACAAGCTGCCGTCTCATTTCAGTGCGGAAGATATCAGCTTTTGTATTCCCGTACCCTGCCACGAGGACAGCTTTGCCATCGCCTGCAGACAGGCTGTCAACATGCAGTCAATGCGAGCCGAAAAAGACCGGCTGAACACAGGTTTCAAGCACCTTGAGACGCTACTTCAGGTAACGGTCAACAGCGCCTTTGATCTGGTCTACATGCTCGACAATCAGGGAGTCTTCCTGTTTGCCGGTGATCGTCTTGAAGCCTTGCTGGGATATCCTCGGGGCACTCTCACAGGCAAGCACTACAGCGAGATGGTTCACGAAGACGATGCCGAACTGGCACGTCATATCTTCGGCAACAAAAAGAAGGGTGCCGGCCTCTACCGCAATGTCGAAATGCGCCTGAAAAGCGTGGCGACAGGAGAGGGTGCATCGCACGTCATAGTCGAACTCAACTCCAGCGGTGTCTACACATCGGACACCAACGAGTTCATTGGTGTCTATGGAGTGGCCAGGCAAATTGCCGAACGCAAGGCAGCCGAAGACAGTTCCCATTTTTCGGCTTATCACGATTTCCTGACTCGGCTGCCCAACAGGGTATTGTTTCGAGACCGCCTGAATGTCGCCATCTCACAATCCCGCCGTGACAAAAAAACCTTTGCGGTCATGTTCCTTGATCTGGACAAGTTCAAGCATGTCAACGATACGCTGGGGCACTCGGTCGGCGATCAGGTGCTGACGCTGGTGGCCGAACGGATCAGAGCCTCTCTGCGCAGGGGCGATACGCTGGCCCGCTTTGGCGGAGATGAGTTCATCATGCTGCTGCCGGAAGCCTCCTCTGAGGAGCAGGCGCTGACCATCGCCAGAAAAATCTCTCGACAACTGCATGAGCCCTTGATTGTTGAGGGCCACCATGTGGATGTAGGTGCGAGTATCGGCATCGCCCTGTACCCGAAATCGGGAAAGGACGTCGAAGAGATGATTTCTCACGCCGACCAGGCCATGTATCAGGCCAAATTAAAGGATACAGACCGCCACCAGGTATTCTCCAAACTAACCAGTCGCAACACCGCACTGCGTGAAAAAACGATTCGGGATATAGAAGCCGACTTCAAGCGGGGCCGGTTTTCCAACCTCTATTACCCCCAGATTGACCTGGCTACCGGCAAAATTATCGCCCTGGTTGCCGAAGCGGCCTGGCAACACGAGACGCTGGGATTGATCAAAAAGGCGTCCTTCGATTCTGCGATGAAGCAGGCCGGGCTGACCGCAAAAATCAGTGAGAAAATGGAACGGAATGCGGTCAGTGACCTGCTGGACTGGCAGGAACAGTCGCTGCCGGCTCTTCGGCTGTGCCTGAGTGTACCGGTTACAAGGCTGATGGATAACGGCTTTCCGGCAGAGTTTCTGAACAACCTGACTCAAAAGGGGCTGGAAAAAAGTCTGCTGGAACTGGAAATAACAGAAGATGTCCTGACACACGACCTTGAACTCCTGACTCCCAAACTGGCCTTGATCGGCCAAAAGGGGATAAGCATCGCCCTCGACCACTTCGGTGCCAACTGGTTTTCTATCCTCCATCTGCAACGTTTCTCGGTCAATACCATCAAAATCGACCGCACCTTCGTCAGAGAACTCCACCGAGAAATCTATAGCCCGCAAGGCATCTCGCCAATCAGAGGTATCATCGCGATGGCACATGCACTCAAGATTCGAGTGGTCGCCGAGGGTGTCGAAACAAAGCAACAGGCGGATTATCTGAGAAGCGTCGGGTGCAACAACGCACAGGGTCCGCTTTTTGGGCCACCCAGATCATCGGCCGAAACAGCCGAGTTGATCCGAAAACAGCCCTGGAGCCAGGGCCAGCTCTGAAGCAGACAGACAGACCGCCGCAACCTGTTCGAGATACAGCCTCCAAATGCCCCTCTTCTTCTGGAATAATCTGAAAGGGCTTTTGCAAACAGCTGCCGGCTGGAAAATTTTCTCGAAATCCGACTCGAACAACTCATGAAAGACTGGCATTTCACCACACGTATGCTACACCTTGACCGCAAGGGGGCCAGTACGAAAGGGGACAGTGATAGCAAGTATTTGGCAACTCACGCCCCGATACACACTTCCGTGGCCTTCGGTTATGACGACTCGGCTGATCTGGCGGCAACATTTCAGGGCAAACAGGCGGGTTACCTTTACAGCCGTCAGGGCAACCCCACGGTAACTGCCCTGCAGCACCGCCTCACCCAGATGGAGAAAGGCAAAGGTTCACTGATTTTTGCCACGGGTATGGCGGCCATAGGCTCGACGATGCTTGCTCTGTGCAGTCGAGGCGATCACATTGTTTCGAGCCGGTTTCTTTTTGGCAATACGGTCAGCCTGTTCGGCAGCCTGGCCAAATACGGACTCAAGCAGTCCTTCGTTGATGCCACTGATTGCAGCCAGATCGAGGCCGCCCTGACCGCCGACACTCGGCTGGTGTTTGTCGAGACCATAGCCAACCCTCGCACCCAGATCGCCGATCTGCAGGCCATAGGCGAACTCTGCCGGAGGCGTTCGCTACTCTATGTCGTCGACAATACCATGACCTCGCCCTGGCTGTTTCAACCCGCCTCCGTGTCCGCCGGTCTGATTGTCAACTCATTGACCAAATATATCGCAGGTCACAGCGTGGCTTTGGGTGGTGCGGTTACCGACACAGGCTGCTTCGACTGGCAACATTTTTCGGGCATCGACCCTGCCTTGCGAAAAGGCGATCCTGCACTCTGGGGCCTCAACCAGATTCGCAAGAAAGGGCTCAGGGACTTTGGCGGCAGCATCTCCGCCCAGCATGCCCACGATATCGCAATCGGCAGCGAAACCCTGGCCTTGAGAATGCAGGCAGCCTGCCATAACGCCTCGATGCTCGCACAAATGCTGGCAGACCATCCCGCAGTCCGCAAGGTCTATTACCCCGGGCTTGCCTCCCATCCCCAGCACGACAGGGCCAAAGCCCTGTTTCGCCAGCCGGGGGCACTGCTGAGTTTTGAGCTTCAGGAGAAAATCGACCTTCACGCCTTCCTCAATCAGCTGCAAGTGGTCATTCGGTCGACCAATCTCGGAGACAACAGGACGCTGGCCATACCGGTCGCCAAAACCATCTACTACGAAATGGGACCCGAGCGCCGAGCGGAAATGGGCATTGACGAGGGGTTGATCAGAGTATCCGTTGGTATAGAGGATGCATCCGACCTGCTGGACGATTTCAACAACGCACTCTCACAAGCATCCTGAGGTATTCGACCGGCAAAGTGTCCGGCGCGAAAGGCGAGTTGCGTTGATGCGTTTGAGAGATAATGTGACATGCTGACAAAGATGCCACGAAAGACCATGCGAGACCACATCGCTTACGCATAGGCTCCAGATGAAAAAACCGGCTGTAGCAGGCTTGAATGCCAATCCCGATCAGATATTCCCGTACGACAGGCCTGCCATTGAACGCAATACCTTCTATGTCGGGGATGCAATCAACATCCTGCGGAGTTTGGATGAGGGGGTAGTTGACCTGACAGTCACCAGCCCCCCGTATGAAAATTTGCGAAATTACAACGGGTATTCCTTTGATGCCAAAAAGATTTTGGCTGCCTTGTACCGAGTGACCCGAAAAGGTGGTGTCTGCGTTTGGGTGACAGGGGAGAGGATCAAAGGCAGCCGAAGCCTGTCCAGTTTCAGTCATGCCTTCATCGGCAAAGATGTCGGGTTTGATGTTCATGATGTGATGATCTACCAGAAGAAGAACACGCCATTCATGCGTTCAAACGCCTACACAAACTGCTACGAACTGATGATTGTATTTTCCAAGGGCAAGCCTCGTACGTTCAATCCTCTCAAGGAGCCGACAGTCCGACACGGATGGGAGACTGCTGTCTACAACAAGGGGCCGGATGCGGTGAACCGAAAGCGTCCAGTGGAATTGAGAAAGGAAAAGGTCAGAACAAACATCTGGCAGTATGCCGTTGGAATGGGTGGCAGCACTTCCGACAAAGTCGCATTCCAGCACCCTGCTATATTCCCAGAGAAGCTGGCACAAGATCACATTCTGTCATGGAGCAATCCCGGCGACCTGGTGTTAGATCCCATGTGTGGTAGTGGCACCACCTGCAAGATGGCGCGCGCCAACGGGCGACACTGGATTGGTATAGATATATCAAAAGAATACATCGCCATTGCAGAGGAAAGAATGTGCACTCTGGGTCTTTTGCTATGACGGACTGGGTGTACTGCCTGACCGATAAGGGATATCGGCATGAAGAGGATGGAGTCTCACCACGTCTCCGCCATTTCCGAAAAAATGCTGTGGGAATCCTCAGAGGAGATGATGGTGAAATGGCGACCGTCTGGTTGATCGGACTCAACGAGACATGGAATATAGGGTCTGCTGATGTCGAGGCAGTAGATGTACTAAAAACTGGCGACAAGTGGCCCAAAAAGATTTGCAACATCTGTCACTCGCTACTAGCTGTCGATTCATTCGAGCCAAATCAGAACAATAAGCACGGGCGAGTGCGACGCCCAACCTGTCGTCCCTGCCGAACCGACATTGATAAACGGGCACCCAAGACGCGGCAGGCCAGGCAGGCGGAGACAGGCGGAGAAGAGACGCCCGAAAAAGGGGGTACCGTTCAAATGTCCGATTTGTCAGAAACGCTCAATTGTCGGAGTAACTGCGAGAATCGTAGCTGACCACAACCACCACACCGGAGACATCCGTGACTTCATCTGTGATAGTTGCAACACCGGCCTTGGCCGATTCAAGAATGGAGTGGATTGCCTCAAGGACGCACTCGCCTACATCGAGGAAAGAGAAACAGGCACATAACCCCCTGACAAACAGTTAGGGTACCGGGTGAAGATCGGTCCAGAGCAGTCAATACCGCAGAGTACCGCAACCATCCGGCCGCCTTCCCTGACTCTGCTTTGAGGGATGAATGAGTCTCGGCTATAATCTGCCCCGCTCCGCAAACAGCTTTATTTTATTCCGAACTCACTATGCAAGCCCTGACTGAAACTCACCTGCCTCTTGCCAACAAACGAACCGGAAAGGTACGCGACCTTTACGACTGTCCGTTGCCCGACGGCGGAGACGGTCTGCTGATTGTGGCCACCGACAGAGTGAGTGCCTTTGATGTGGTGATGGCCAATGGCCTGCCCGGCAAGGGGGTCCTGCTGACCCAGATCGCCCTCTTCTGGTTCAATCTGCTTGCCGATACCAAAAATCACCTCGTATCGACAGATGTCAACGACATACCCGAACTCAGCGACGAACAAAGAGAGGCACTGGACAATCGCATCATGCTGTGCCGGCGTTACCATGTGATACCCATTGAGTGCATCGCCAGAGGTTATCTGGCCGGCAGCGGGTTTCAGGACTATCAGAAAACCGGCAAAGTCTGCGGCTTGCCGCTGGCGAATGGCCTGACCAACGGCAGTCGGCTACCGGAACCGATTTTTACTCCTTCAACCAAGGCCGACACAGGCCACGACGAAAACATCAGCTACCAGGAGGGTGCTCGGCAAGTCGGCGAAGACACTATGGCGAAGTTAAAGGAGGCCACCCTGAGCCTCTACCAGAGGGCTTCCGAATATGCCGAGCAAAAAGGTATTATTCTGGCGGATACCAAACTCGAGTTCGGTCAGGACTCAGAAACCGATCAAATCGTATTGATTGACGAGATTTTCACCCCCGACAGTTCGAGGTTCTGGGAAAAAAAGCACTGGCAACCGGGCAAAGAACAACCCAGCCTCGACAAGCAGTACATACGCAACTATCTGGCGACACTGGTCGATCAGCAAGTCTGGGACAAGCGTCCTCCCGGCCCTGCCCTGCCTGATCAGGTCTTGTCCGAAGGCATCGAACGTTACCGCAGTGCCTTTGAGGTGTTGACCGGAGAGTCTTCGCCCATCTGAGCACCCTGGAAATATACGCGAGTTCTGGCGAAATCCGGCCGAACGGAGGCCAGAGTCAAAAGGCAGCCAAAGAAAGCAAAAAACAGCTTGTCTTGAAATTTGATGAGACGGCCCTATCTATGAAAGACGGCTAAAAAGAAGCAGTAAAGAATTAAAAAACAATAATTAATGAACGAGGCTTTCGATATCAAACCCTGTCGATGACCTGACACTGGCTGACACACCCTCAGGCTGTACAGGTTTATGAGTTGAGCAGACACAAAAAAAGGATATCGAACTCATCTTGAAATTTTATCAGGCATCCCTATTTATGAAGGACGGCCAAAAACCTTTGAACGACACGACAGACTTTTACACAGGAGGTCAACCGATATGAAGATTCGCCCATTACATGACCGGGTACTGGTCAGACGAGTAGAAGA
>RKSB01000160.1 GCA_007571095.1 K189A clade bacterium
CAATGGTTGCCACCAGAGTTCCGCCCAAGCCGGTTCAGTTCGGGTTTTAGTCATTCTCCCTGTAAGGCTCGTACCGGCGAAAGAACATCCACACGGCCACTCTGGCACCTGCCCAGCCGAGCAGGCCACCGAGCAGAATCATGATGCCGATGACGCCGGGGGCTACCGCCTCGGGCCTGAGCAGAATGCCGTAGGTTGTGTACAGCCTGCCCAGAGGGTCCGACAGCCATATAGACGCCGCCGATGTGGCAATGGTTGCCACCAGAGCTCCACCAAGCCCGTAGCCCAGGCCAGTGTAGAGGAAGGGCCTGGCAATGTAGTTTTGAGTGGCACCCACAAGCGTGAGCAGCCTGAATTCGCTGGAGTGAGTCTGAAGCGTAAATGTCAGCATATTGCTGATGACCAGCAGTACGCCGATGGTCAGCAGTGCAGACAAGGTATAAAACAATCGGTCGGCGGCAGTCAGAACGGCTTCAACTCGAGTCACCCAAATCTGGTCAAACACCACCTCCTGAATACCCTTAACTCGCTTGAGCCGGTCGATAAGCCCCGCAAGGTCGGTTTCCTGATTCAGGTTGAGTATCGCAGTCGGCGGCAGAGGACTGGTTTTTGTTACTGCCTCGCCCGACAAGGAAAGCCCCAGCGTCTGCTCAAATTCCTTTAGAGCCTGCTGGGGGGGAATGTATCTGACCCCCTCTACCTCAGGATTCAGTTGCAGTTCCAAGGCGGTAGCCTCGGCACTTTTTTCATCTAACGAGGGGTTGAGGAATATTGTCAGAGTGCGTTCCCTGTCCAGCCCTTCAACCAGTTGGCCGGTGGATAAAATCAGCACCGCAAGAATGGCCGGAACAGTCAGCGAAACTCCCAGCAACAGGCAGGTCAGGAGAGTGTTGCCCGAATTCTTGAAAAGAAACCGGGCCGCCTGGTTACAGGCGAGCCGATGTACGTGTGCAAGGTCTCTCGACATGTTTACACCAGCCTGCCCTGATGGAGGCTGATTTGCCGATGAGAGTAGCCCTCCAGCAGGCTGATGTCGTGAGTGACTATCAGTATGGTGGTGCCGTGGCTGTTGAAGTCCGAAAACAGATTGAGAATTTCTCGCGACAGCCCCGGGTCGAGGTTGCCGGTTGGCTCGTCTGCCAGTACCAGACGCGGATTATTGACCAGTGCTCGGGCAATACCCACGCGCTGCTTCTCGCCTGCCGACAGGGTATTGGGTATGCGTTCGGCAAAACCGGGCAGGCCAACCTGCTCCAGAGCGGTGAAAATCCGGCCACGCATATTCTTTCTGCGCTCCTCAGTGACCAGCAGAGGAATGGCAATGTTTTCAAAAACACTGCGGTCGGACAGCAGGTGAGGATTTTGAAAAACGATGCCCATGCGCCGGCGAAAGGCTGGCAAATCCCTGTCGGTGAGCTGGTCCAGGTCAATGCCGTCAACGGTAACCTTGCCTCGAAAGGGCCTCAGCAGCCGCAGTATGATGCGCAACAAAGTGCTCTTGCCGGCACCCGAATGGCCGGTAAGGAAGCACATCTGCCCGTGTTCAATAGCCAGCGAAATATTCTGCAGGGCTTCTTGAGAGCCGGGATAAGAAGCGTAGACATCCTCGAACTGAATCACTTGTTCTCTCGCAGACCGCCAAGCAGCTCTTCGGCATAGTCTTCGGCCGAAAAAGGCTTCAGATCATTCAGGCCTTCGCCCACACCAAGATAGTAAACGGGTAACCCTGTCTGTGAAACCGCCTCCGCCAGAAAGCCGCCCTTTGCGGTGCCGTCCAGCTTGTTGATAACAAGCCCGGAGACCCTGGCTACCTGCTGAAATTTTAGCACCTGCTGCAAGCCGTTGCGACCGGTGGTGCCGTCAAGAACCAGCAGCACTTCGTGGGGTGCTTGTGAGTCGAATTTCGTCATGATTCTTCGAATTTTTCCGAGTTCGTCCATCAGGCCTTCCTTGTTGTGCAGTCGGCCTGAGGTATCAGCCAGCACCACATCAATAGCCCGTGTCCTGGCGGCACTCATGGCATCAAAGATCACCGCAGCGGCATCACTCCCCGTCTGCTGGCTTATGACCGGAGAGTTTATTCGCCTGCCCCAACTGGCCAACTGTTCCACCGCAGCCGCCCGAAAGGTATCTCCGGCGGCCAGCAGTACCGAGAAACCGGCCTGTATCAGCGAATGTCCAAGCTTTCCTGCGGTGGCGGTTTTACCGGCACCGTTGACACCGACAAGCAGGATGGTAAAAGGCTTCTGCAGGCGATCAACCGTCAGGCTTTTTTCGGCCGGTTTCAGCTTGTTCACCAGCGCGAGACGAAGCCCTTCAACCAGAGCGGGCAGGCTGTTCAGCGACTGCCTTCGAGTTTGTTGAATGGCCTGCTCTATGATGTGGCTGGTAACGGATGCTCCGAGATCGGCACTGATAAGACAGGCTTTCAGACGTTTGAGCAGGGCCTCGTCGACCTCTTTTTGACCGAGCAACAGAGCACCCAGCCCCTGCGCAATCCGGTCGCGAGTTTTTTTCAGCCCCGACGAGCGGGATTCTCCCATGTCTCTGGTGATTTTGCTCAAAAAAGTCGAGCTCTGAGTAATGAGTAAAAAGTCAAAAACTTACCGGTGCCTGAGGGCACCTTGCAGTAATCTTGTTTTCAAATCCGAATTATAGTCACCAACGAACCCATTATTGAGACCGCATGCCGAGACGCACACAAAAAATTCGCATTATTGCGGGCAAATGGAAGGGCCGAAAACTTGACTTTCCGATTGACGGAAGGGCCCGCCCCACTTCCGGTCGACTCAAGGAGACCCTGTTTAACTGGCTGGCCGGGCATATTGAGGGTGCGCATTGTCTGGATCTGTTCGCCGGCAGCGGAGCACTCGGCCTGGAGGCACTGTCGAGAGGAGCGGTTCGCTGTGTTTTTGTAGAAAGTTCTTTTCGGACGGCCAGCGTTCTGCGCGATTCCATTCGTCAACTGGAAGCCGAGGATTCAGCCGAAGTCCTTTTGGCGAATGCCCTGAGCCTGGTCTCTGCAGGCGAACTCGGAGATTATGACCTGATTTTCGTCGATCCTCCCTTTCATGCTCAAATGCTGGCTCGCCTCTACCCACATCTGCCGTCACTCATGCGGCCCGGCGGAATGCTGTATATTGAGTCCGCCCAAAATTCATCGTCGCTCGCCCCAAAGCCGTTTGAGCTGCTTAAACAAACCAGAGTTGGAGACGTTCTGGGCCAAGTGTTTATACTTTCCTCTGACGGCAAGGTTCGGGAGAATACGGACGACGAAAGGGCGACCCGAACGACTCGAGTACAGGCAAGGGAGTAACCTTAAATCCTCATGGCGAAAAAAACGATTATCTATCCCGGACACTTCAACCCGGTGACCAACGGTCATGCCGATCTGGTCGAACGCGCGCTCGGTATATTCGATGAGGTGGTGATAGCGATAGGCACCAGCCCCGACAAGCAACCGTCGACCGACCTGAGGAAACGGCTTGACCTCTGCCGAGAGGTGTTCAGGAATGATTCGAGAGTCAGGATAGAGAGCTTCAGCAAACTGCTGGTTGACTATGCTCAAGATATGGGGACTCGATTTGTTTTACGCGGCATTCGGACGGCACAGGATTTCGAGTATGAGTTTCAGATGATGGGCATGAACAGAGCACTGTTTCCCGAGCTTGAGTATGTCTTTTTGCCTCCTTCGCCCTCGGTTGCCCACATTTCTTCGACAAGAGTTCGGGAAATTGCTCAATTCGGCGGAGATATTCGTCAGTTTGTCCATCCTGCAGTGGTCGCCGCCCTGAGCAAAAAATAATCCCCGCCTGTACGGCCAGAGAATGAGAATTCATATATTCGGTGCGGCCTCCGGCATAGGCCGATGGTTTGCTGAGCAGGTTTTCGATGCTTCGACTCCGGTTTATGCCTACGACATCAACCCTCAGGTGAAGGACGTTTTTGAGCAGAGCCACGTTCGTCCTGTTCACCTGAATACTCTCCTTCCTCCTTCGCCCGACTCCGGCGTCGGTGCTTTCTGTTCGAAGGACTGGCTGTTGTTTGCCGTACCCGAATCCAGCCTCGCGAATTTGTGCGGTTGGTTGAAGCCGCTTCTGGCCGCCGATGTTTCAGTGGCGGTCATGACCTCCAGGCAGGCGAGTCCGGTCGCCTGCGTGAAACAAATCCTCAAGCGGGCCAGAGTGGTTGGTCTGCATCCGCTGTTCGGGCCCCAGGTTGCCTCGCCTTACGGCCAGTCGGTGGCACTTTGCACAACCGAGGGCAATACCGGCCTCGAGTTCGGCCCTCTGGTCGATCTTATGAGCCGGTCGGGGCTGAAGGTCATCTACAAAACGGTCACAGAGCATGATCAGGACATGATCCATATTCAGGCCCTGACGCATTTCATACTCCTGTCCTTTGCCCGATTGATGGGCGAGTCTGGTCGGCGCATGCTGGCCCTGGCGGAGATGAGGACACCGCCTTTTCAGTTTTTGGCCGCCTTTACTTCTCGGCTCTTGATGCAGTCTGCCACCACCCCCGCCGACATTCAGGCTGACTCGGCTCATCGCCAGGTCAGAGGGCTTTTTTTGGAGGTGGCGGAGCAGTTGCATTCGGTTTTCAGTCAAGGCGACTCAAAACAGATTGCCGAAGAGATAGACGCAATAAAATCGCGCTTTTCGCAGACTGTTCTGAAGGAGTCCGCCCACTATTCCGACATGGCAGTTTCCGCTCTACAGGAGCGAGAGAAGCTGTACTTCAAAAAACTTGAGCAACGGGCCCTGGTGGTTTTTCGAGTTCGAGAAGCGAACGAATGGAGAGTTGGTTTGATCGAGCGAGTGCTCGACTTCAGCCTTGAACTGACCGAGTTCGTGGATCGGGTTGAAGTCAAGGGCCGAATGCGAATACCCTGTCCGGTAAACGAGGCAACCACGGAGGCTTACCGCAGACAGGGAGTTCATGTCAGCACAGGGTCTCGGCTCAGCATCCAAAAGGAGCAACTTGAACTTCTGCCTGCCGCCGAGACCCTTGTCTGGCTTAAAGACAATCTTTTGCCGGTTGAGCGAGTCGCCGATTTCCCCAATCCGCTTCAATTGAAGGGGGAGTTTTTGAGTCACTGGCTGCCCAGGCTTTTTCGCAAGCTTTGGCAATGCACAGATGTATCCCGAACTCCACCGAAAGACGGCACAACAGCCTTGTGCCTGTTCTGCGATCCAACAGTAAACGCCGGTCGATTGAAGGAGGGCATTCAGGCTTTTATGGACGGCCGCCCACTTTCATCAGAGTACGAAGAAGAGTAGCCACAGCCCCAACAGGCAACGATAGACCACGAAGGGCAACAGCCCGATCTTCTCGACAAGGCTCAAAAAGGCTCCAATGGTGAGCCACGAAACTACAGCCGAAATCACCAGCCCCAGAGCCGCCTCCGCCAGCCTGTCCGGCTGGCCCTGTGCAGTCAGGTCGAAAAGCTTGACCAGGCCGGCACCGGCGATGACCGGAATGGCCAGCAGGAAGGCAAACCGGGCACCGCCTCGGCGGCTCAGGCCCAACAGCAGGGCGGCTGTTATCACAATGCCGGATCGAGAAGTCCCCGGAATCAGGGCCAGCACCTGAGCCGCCCCGATGGCCAGAGCCATCCATCCGGTCAGCGAGTATTCGTCTCGACCGCCTGCCCGCCGGTCGGCAACCGCCAACAACAGGCCAAATCCTATGGTAGCCGCCGCTACGACCTCAACGGCGCGCAGGTTGTTCTCCACGACATCTCTCGCCACAAAGCCCACAAGTGCGACTGGCAGAGTCGCAATCAGCAGGTGAAGGCCAAGCCTTGTCTGGGCATTCGGCTGTCTCCTTCTCAGGCCGTCACAACAGCCGCTCAGCATGGAAAAAAGCTGGCTTCTCAGATACCAGACAACAGCCGCCAGAGAGCCCAGATGTAAGGCGACATCAAAGCCGACCCCCTGATCGGGCAACCCCTTGAGCTGGCTGAACAGAACCAGATGAGCCGAGCTGGATACAGGCAGAAACTCGGTCAGACCCTGTATCAACGAGAGCCAGATGACATCAGAAAAGCTCAAGCATCCTCCGCTCTCAAGGGCAGGCAGAAAATCCGCCGACTCGGTGCAGTATAATCCTGTGCCCGACAAGCTGGCAAAGCAACCACGAGGAAGTCAAGCAAAGTGACAGAACTGGCTGAACAAATCACTCGCATGGGCCAGGCGGCCAGAGAGGCCTCCAGAGTGCTGGCCAAGGCATCTCCGGCAAGCAAGTCAACCGCCCTTAAGGCGATCGCCGAGGCGATTGACGGCCACCGTTCTCATTTGGTGGCGGCCAACTACAAGGATCTCGAGCTTGGTCAGGCCAAAGGTCTGGCCACTCCTCTTCTGGACAGGCTTGTACTGGACGATTCGACAATTGACCGAATGATCCAGAGCATTCAGGAGGTCGATGCCCTGGCCGACCCGATTGGCCGGCTGGAGCAGACGAGCATTCGGCCTTCAGGCATTTCTGTGGGAAGAATGAGAGTTCCGCTCGGTGTCATCGGAATCATTTATGAGTCTCGACCAAATGTAACCGTCGATGCCTCCATACTTTGTTTGAAAACGGGCAATGCCGTTATCCTGCGAGGCGGCAGCGAGGCCCTGTCTTCCAACCAGGCTCTGGTTCAATGCATTCATCGGGCACTGGCGAAGGCCGACCTGCCGGAGACATCGGTCCAGCTGATTGCCACTTCAGATCGGGCTGCCGTGGGGCACCTGATTCGTCTTTCAGATTACCTTGATCTGCTTGTACCCAGAGGCGGCAGAGGGCTGATCGAGCGAATCAACAGCGAAGCCACAGTACCGGTCATCAAACATCTGGACGGCGTGTGTCACCTCTATATCGACCGCAGCGCCGATTTCGACAAGGCGATCGCTTTGGCCGTCAATTCAAAAGTCGAAAAGCTGGCAGTCTGTTGCGCACTGGAAACGCTTCTTCTTGACTCGATCACCGCCAAGTACATCCTGCCTGTTCTGGCGAAGGCTTATGCGAAACATTCGATCGAGCTTCGAGGTTGCGACCGTGCTTGTGAGATTCTGCCCGAAATCAAGGCAGCCACCGATGAGGATTGGTATCAGGAATATCTGGGGCCGATTCTTGCGGTCAAGGTGGTCGATGACCTGGATGCGGCCATTCGCCACATCAACCACTATGGTTCCATGCACACGGATTCCATTGTGGCCGAGAACCAGGCATCCGTCTGGCGGTTCCTGCGGGAGGTTGACTCGGCCAGCGTAATGGCCAACGCCTCTACTCAGTTTGCCGACGGGTTTGAGTTTGGCCTGGGTGCTGAAATCGGCATCTCTACGGACAAGCTGCACGCTCGAGGTCCGGTGGGTCTGGAGGGGCTCACCTCGGCAAAGTTTGTGGTTTTTGGTCAGGGCCATACTCGAGATCGCTCCCAAACCTCGTAAAAAGGCCCATGAAGTCCATTCGGGGCGTCTTTGGCGGCACCTTTGATCCGGTACACACAGGCCATGTTCAGCTGGGCAGATGGCTTTGCGATCAGGGCCTTTTCGACAGTGTTTACTATCTGGTCAATTATTTGCCCGCCCACTCGAAACAGCCTTCGGCCACCGGTACCCATCGCCTGGCCATGCTTCGTCTGGCACTGGAGGACGAAGACGGGCTGTATGCCGATGACAGAGAAATTCGTCGACAGGGCATTAGTTACACTCATGACAGTCTGGTTGAGATTCGGTCTGAGTTGGGTGCGGAGCCTCCGCTGGCCCTGATTGTTGGCGGCGACTCGCTGGAGGGCATGATGGATTGGCATCACTCTTCAAGGTTTCGTGATCTGACTCATCTGGTCGTGCTCGAAAGGCCGGGCATCGAGACAAGTCAGGCTGCTCTGGAAGCGATGGGCATGGCGACTTGCCCTCGCCTTGATTCTCTGACCCAAAGCAGCTCAGGGTCGGCATGGCTGGCCGGCCAACCGACTGTCGAAGCGTCTTCTACTCAGGTCAGGGAACTCCTGGCCGCCGGATCGGAAGCCGGATCACTCGTTCCCCCCAGAGTGCTGGACTATATTCGGCGACATCGACTGTATGCCGCCGAACACTAGTCAACAGTTGCAGGCGACAGAAGTATTTCTGCAAGCCCGCCACCGTCTTCTCTGGTATCATTTCGGGCTAGGCCGTATGCTTTTCAAGGTAACACTTGAAAGCAAATTGTGAACAGTTTCCCCGAAGTGCTGATGCCGAAAAATTCAGACACAGAAAACTCGCCTGTACCCGTTCGTACCTGTACCCATTCATAGAGGTTCTGAACGATGAAGGAATTCAGAGAAATGTTTGTTTACCTGAGCGTTCTGCTGGTTGGCCTGTTCGGTTCAATGCAGGCTGTTTCGCAGGACGAAGTCTTGGAGGAAGACAGCGTCCTCAGAGAGATTCGAGAGATCAGGGAGGCCGCTGCTCAAGGCGAATCGGCATCGGGTTCTGAGTCCGTAGCCGCATCCGAAGCAACAACCGAGCCAGAAAGCACCGAGTCTGAAGCATCTGCGACAGAGCCTGCAGAAACGGCCGAACAGGCTTCACAGACGACCGAACCGGAAATGGCCGAATCCGAAGAGATCACCGAAGCAGCAACCGAAGAGGCTTCGGAGATGGCCGAGCCCGGAGAGATGGCCGAGTCTGCAGAAATGGCTCAGGAAGAGATGACGCAAGAGGCTTCGGAGCCGGCTGAATCCGAAGAAATGACTCAGGAGGCCTCTGGAGCAGCCGAGTCGGAGGAAGTCATCGAATCCGAAGAGATGACCGAAGCAACAACCGAACAGGCGAACACAGAGCCCGCCGAACAGCCCGAGCAAACCAGGCCCGAGATAGCAGTTGAATACGTCATGAATACCGAGGGTGCAGCGGGCAAGCGAGTGCTGTTCGGTGATCTGCACGTACATACGGCACTGTCCTTTGATGCCTACCTCTTCGGCAATCGCAACAGCCCTGAAGACGCTTACCGCTACGCCAAGGGAGAGACCATTCGGCATTCCGGCGGCTTTGGCGTGAAGCTCGAACAGCCTCTGGACTTTCAGGCGGTTACTGACCATGCGATATATCTGGGCATGCTGCCCGCCATGTTTGATCCCAACAGTCCGGTGGGGCAACATCCCCTGTCCGTTCAGTTCAGGTCTTCCCAGACGCTCGCCGAACGCATCTCCGATCTGGCCAAACTACGCCCCTTTATCGAAGGCAATGTCTCGGACAGCCTGTTGGATATGAACATTGTTCGTTCGGCCTGGCTTGAGGTCATCGAGGCCGCCGAACGGCATAACGAGCCTGGCGTGTTCACCACTTTTATCGGCTATGAATACTCTCTCAATCAGGATCGCTTTGAAACCCTTGACCGGAACGTCATTTTTGCCGATGCCGGCGTGCCGAACGAGCCCTTCTCGAAGTGGAAATCCCGAAACCCCGAAGATCTGTGGAGCTGGATGGACGACTTGCGGCTTCGAGGCATAGATTCTATCGCCATTCCACACAACTCCAACGGTTCAGACGGCTTCATGTTTCGTCGCCAGACGCATTTTGGCGACGACATTGACGAGATTTACAGCGATATTCGCAGACGTAACGAGCCGCTGGTTGAAGTTACCCAAACTCGAGGAACCTCCGAGACTCATCCTCTGTTGTCGTCCGAAGACGAGTTCGCCAATTTTGAGATCATGCCTTACCAGACAGATACCTGGTATCTGAGCCAACCGATGGGCTCCTATGCTCGAGGGGCTTACCTCGATGGCCTGAGCCTGAAGAACGAGGGCAGGGGCAACCCCTACAAATTCGGGCTGATCGGTTCCTCTGACTCGCATGTCGCCGCCGGCAGCTTCGATGAAAGCAACTACTGGTCGAGGACAGGGCTGGTCGATGTTACGCCTCTTCTGCGGGGTTCAGTGCCGTTTGCCGACTGGAAAGAGTGGGCGCAGTACAAGTACCAGCGCATTCGGAATTTCTTTCGCGAGACATTCGGCGACCCTTCAATGCGTCGAGGCCTGCCAAGACCCAGCCCCGCGCCCGATTACACGCACACTTATATTTCAAAATGGAGTGCCTCTGGCCTGGCGGCGGTCTGGGCCGAGGAAAATACTCGTGAGTCCATTTTCGCCGCCATGAAACGCAAGGAGGTCTTTGCAACCTCAGGCCCTCGGTTGCGTATTCGGTTTTTTGCCGGCTATGACTTTGGTCCTGACATCCTCAATGATGCCGGAATGATCGAAAAAGCCTATGCTCAAGGCGTCCCCATGGGGGGTGATTTGTTTAGCCGCCCCGACGGCGAAGAACCCGAATTTTTGATCTGGGCCACTCGTGATCCGGCCAGCGCGTCCCTTCAGAGACTACAGTTGATCAAGGGCTGGATCGACGATTCGGGTTCGCCGAGAGAGCGAGTCTATGATGTGGCTTGTGCCGGCGGCCAGCCGCCCGACCCGAAGACTCATCGTTGCCCTGACAACAATTCTCGAGTTGACCTCAAGACCTGCACTCACTCGGCGGACAGCGGGTCGGATGCTTTGCGCGCACACTGGCGCGACCCCGAATTCAACCCGAATCAACGCGCTTTCTACTATGTCAGAGTGCTGGAGAACGAAACCTGCCGCTGGTCCACCTGGGATGCTGTTCGGGCGGGTACGACACCCAACCCTTCGTTGCCGGCCACTCTTCAGGAACGCGCCTGGTCGTCACCCATCTGGTATGAAATCTAGCCTTCATGGCTGAATTCTGGCGGCCGGTACTAAGAGTTTGCCGCGACCCACTGATCTGGTTTCTGCTCGCCGGCCTCGCCCTTTTTCTGGCTCAGGACGCACTCGAAAGCCATGACGACAGGCTGATTGTCATCGGCCCTTCGGTAGTCGGCAAACTGACAGCCCAGTGGCAGGGTCAAACAGGTCGGCCGCCCACTCCTGACGAAATGCAGATGTTGCTGGCCAGCCACATCGAAGAAGAAATTCTGGTGCGCGAAGCCATGCATCTGGAGCTGGACCAGAATGACGTAATCATTCGGCGCCGACTGGCTCAGAAGACCGAGTTCTTTCTCAAGGATTCGAGCCCGTTGGAGCAGCCCGACCCAGCCACCCTGCGGGCTTTTTATACCGAACATATTCAACGTTACCAAAGGCCTGCGACCTTCAGCTTTCGGCATGTATTCACCGACAGCGAAGACAAGGCCCGAGCACTTTTGTCCGATCTGGCGCAACCCTCGGCCAACTGGCGCAGTCTGGGCCAGCCCTTCATGTTGAACCGAGAGTATGCCAACCGGTCGGCGGCGAGCATCGATGACCTTTTCGGTGGCGGTTTTGCGGCTCGACTGTCCGACCTGAAGCCGTCAACAGGCTGGTCTTTGCCCATCCGTTCAGGTTTTGGCTGGCATCTTGTCCAGATAACTCACCGCCGGCCGCCTGTACAACGAACTTTCGAGCAGGTGGCTGATCGCGTGTTGTTTGACTGGCAACAGGCTCAGTCGGACGCACTGGCTGCCGACAAGTGGGCGGAGTTGAGGTCTCGCTATCGAGTTGAAATTCGGCACTCGGAGTAGCTTCCGTTGAACCTGCGTGCGGCTGTTTTGGTGTGTCTCGGCTTTTGTTGGTCGAGCGTTTCGGGCCACGAGGTTCGCCCGG
>RKSB01000189.1 GCA_007571095.1 K189A clade bacterium
GTCGGCCGACATTGCCGTGTGGAAGGATTCCGGGCGGCTGACCGACGACGAGCGGTTGATCGTCAAGCGCAATCTCGGATTCTTTTCCACCGCCGATTCTCTGGTCGCCAACAACCTGGTGCTGGCGGTTTATCGTTTGATCACCAACCCCGAGTGCAGACAGTATCTGCTGAGGCAGGCTTTTGAGGAGGCCATTCACACCCACGCCTATCAGTATTGCATCGAGTCTCTGGGCCTGGATGAGGGTGAGATTTTCAACATGTACCGAGAAGTCCCCTCGGTGGAGAGCAAGGCAGTGTGGGTTTTGAAGCACACTCAGGCACTCGCCGACCCAGAGTTTGAAACAGGCACGCCGACCAACGACAAGCGTCTGCTGGAAAACCTGATCGCCTTTTATGCAGTGATGGAGGGCATTTTCTTCTACTGTGGCTTCACCCAGATTCTGTCCATGGGCCGCCGCAATCTTCTGGTCGGAGTTGCCGAGCAGTTTCAGTACATCCTGAGAGATGAGTCCATGCACCTCAACTTCGGCATAGATGTCATCAATCAGATCAAGCAGGAAAACCCGCATTTGTGGGACTCAGAAATGCAGCAGAAAGCCGTTGACCTGATTACGGAAGGCACCGAGCTTGAAATCAATTACGCCAGAGACACCATGCCGAGGGGCATTCTGGGCGGCATGAACGCAGCCTCTATGGAGCAATACCTCAAGTTTATTGCCAACCGGCGGCTCAATCAGCTGGGCCTGCCATCTTCCTACACCGACGGCAAGAACACCTTTGACTGGATGTCTGAGATGATGGACTTGAAAAAAGAGAAGAACTTCTTTGAAACTCGCCCGACCGACTACCAGACCGGCGGCAGCCTGTCCTGGGATTAGACCGTTTTTTGGGCAGAGAAGCCCTCTGGTTCGAAGGTCGTCAGCAGACGTCAGCAGACGTCAGCAGACGCCCGCTACACAGAAACCCGTCCAAAAAAGCCATCGGCCGATACTCTCTTGAGTGTTTCGATGGGAATTGTTCTGGCGGCATGACCGCCGTAATGAGCAGAATCGTTCAGATCGTCAATGCCCGAGAAGGTTACGCCGCACTCTGAAAGACAGAGCGGACAGGGCGAGATCATGAACGGCGCATTATCGACAAAAGCCATCAAGGGGCTGGATGGACTGAGGCGGCGGTTGCTGAAGCCTGGACAGGCCTTGAGGGCGAATACCAGCACGATAAGTAGTTCGAATGAGGATATTCAAAAGAGCAATCGTGATTTTGGTGGCCGTTTTTGTTCTGGCCTTCGTCCTCGCAGTTATTCAGGTGACATTCGGGCAGTTATTCGGAGAAGTGCCGACATCGTTTCTGCTTTTCAAATTTTTCGTCATCACGGCCATAGTTCCCGTGTGCTTGTATTTTTTCTTCACTCGAGGAAAAAAATGACCATAAAAACCCGGCCGCCCGTCTGACGACTATTGAAGCCGACTCGGCGCCTGAGCGGAGGCAGATCGCCGCCGCTTTTGTCGGCAGAACTCATCGACGGCTACACTGTTTGCTCGTCTGTGGTTAGAATGAAGGCGCAAGGCACCCTGTTTGGAACATGAAGCTCGACTCCGGCGAGCCCGAGTTTTACGCCCCAAATCAGTTGTGCAGGCACAGGTCACGGAGGAATAAGCCTCCGTTTTCAAGCTTCTCATTTTTAAGGAGTCATCCGCATGAAAGGAACCGTACATTACGAAACACGAGGCGAGGTCGTCTTGATGACCATAGACAACCCGCCGGTCAATCCCCTGTCCAGCGGCGTTCGACAGGGGCTGTATGAGGGCATCGAAAAAGCCCAACAGGACGATTCTGTTCGCGCCATTGTTGTGACTGGTAAAGGACGTGCTTTCATCGCCGGTGCCGACATTTCCGAGTTCGGCCAGGCCGGACAGGAGGGTGCCAGCCTGCACCAGGTGATGAAGATGATGGAAGCAAGCCCCAAACCCCTGGTGGCGGCACTCAATGGCACGGCCTTCGGCGGCGGCCTGGAGGTCGCCCTTTGTTGCGATTTTCGAGTGGCTTCATCAAAAGCCCAGGTGGGCCTGCCCGAGGTCAAGCTCGGCCTGTTACCCGGTGCCGGCGGAACCCAGCGGCTTCCTCGGCTGATCGGTGCCGAGAAGGCCATGAACTTCATGTTGACAGGTCAGGGCGTACCGGCGGCGAAGGCCAAAGACTTGGGCATAGTGGATGAACTGGTCGAGCCGGACGCGCTGATTGAGGCATCCATTACTCTGGCCCTCAAAAAAGCCGACGCCAGCGAGACTCGCAAGATTCGCAACGAAAACACCCTGCTGGAGGCTGACAGGGGCAACGCGGAAGTCTTTGCTGAAGCCCGCAGATTTGCCGCCCAGCGAATGCGCGGCCAGTTTGCTCCGGAAATGATCATTCGCTGTGTGGAGGCCGCCGTTAATCTGCAGGACTTTGATGCCGGCATGAAGGTTGAGGCAGAAAGGTTTCTTGAGTGCCTGCACAATCCTCAACGTGCCGCCATGATTCATGTTTTCTTCGCCGAGAGGGAGGTCGCCAGAGTCCCCTTCATCAAGAAAGACACGCCCGTACACGAGGTTCATTCGGCCGGCGTTGTAGGGTGCGGAACCATGGGCGGCGGAATCGCCATGTGCTTCGCCAACGCCGGCATACCGGTTACTGTGCTGGAAACCGACGACGAGGCTTTGCAGCGCGGCCTGGGAGTCATTCGCGGAAACTACCAAAGCCAGGTTGACCGCGGCCGTCTCGCCGCCGGGCAGATGGACAAGAGGATGTCTCTGATAACGGGAGTAACGGACTACGGCAGGCTGGCCGATTCAGACATGGTCATAGAGGCGGTGTACGAAAACCTTGATTTGAAAATCAAGGTCTTCAAGCAGCTTGACGAGACGGTTAAAGCCGGAGCCCTTCTGATGAGCAATACCTCCGGCCTGGATGTCGACGCAATTGCTGCCTCTACTTCTCGACCCGGTCTGGTTGCCGGCATGCATTTTTTCAGTCCGGCCAATGTGATGAGATTGCTGGAAGTGGTTCGCAGCAAGCACAGCGACAACAGCACTATCGCCACCGCCATGGCCATCGGCCGCAAGCTCGGCAAGGTCTCCGTTCTGGCTGGCAACTGCCCCGGCTTTATCGGCAACAGAATGCTGGCTGCTTACATGCAACAGGCATCGGGAATGATTCTGGAGGGTGCCACTCCCTATCAGGTGGATGGTGCGATCACCAGCTTTGGCCTGCCCATGGGCCCGTTTCAGATGAGCGATCTGGTTGGCCTTGACCTGGGCTGGCGTGCCCGCAAGCTGGCCGGCGTAAAGCCTGAAGACAGGCCGCCCGCCGCACTGGTACCGGACAGATTGTGCGACATGGGCCGATACGGCCAAAAGAGCGGCCGCGGCTTCTATATTTACCCGCAAGGCTCAAGGGCAGGAACGCCCGACCCAGAGGTCGTCTCGCTGGTTGAGGAAGCATCGAGCGAACTCGGCTTCTCACGCCGTGAGTTTGATGACTCAGAAGTACTGGAGCGGGCATTTTACCCCCTGATCAACGAGGGGGCGAAGATTCTGGAGGAAGGCATAGCGATCAGAGCCGTCGACATCGACATTGTTTACATTAATGGTTATGGTTTTCCGGCCTATCGGGGCGGACCCATGTTCTATGCCGACTCGATTGGACTGGACAAGATCTATGAGCGGTTACAACAGCTTTCCGCCGACAAGGTGATTTCGGAGAAGCCGGCCGCCCTGCTTGAGCAGCTGGCCAAAGAAGGCAAGCGTTTCGCCGATTTTCAGGCCTGAAGTTCCGGCCAGCACCGGCTTCTCGCGTCGTGAGTTTGATGACTCAGAAGTACTGGAGCGGGCATTTTACCCCCTGATCAACGAGGGGGCGAAGATTCTGGAGGAAGGCATAGCGATCAGAGCCCCCGATATCGACCCTGTCTAATCGACATTGTTTACATTAATGGCAGGAGTTTTCCGGCCTATCGGGGCGAATCCTGAGTTCTACGCCGACTCGATAGGACTGGACAAGATCTATGAGCGGTTACAACAGCTTTCCGCCGACAAGGTGATTTCGGAGAAGCCGCCCGCCCTGCTTGAGCAGCTGGCCAAAGAAGGCAGGCGTTTCGCCGATTTTCAGGCCTGGATTTCAGCCAGCATCTCTCTCAAGGCCTTGACGAACTCTCGCGGTTCGTCCAGGAACAGATGGTGGTGGGCTTCCGCTATCACCTTGACAGGAAAGGGATTCTTTCTAAGTGACTGCATATAGTCCAACGTATGCTCTTTGAACAGAGCACTCTTTTCTCCCATAATCAGACCAATTGGGCAGTCGAGAGACCGAAAGGTTTCGGCATGCTCCTCACGCGACCTGCTGGCATTTAGCGATGCCCGCATATCCTCGTCGAACTTCCAGGTCCAGCCATCATCCACTCGCATGATAGAGTGCCTGGCAATATATTCCAGAATGTAGTCGTTCCTGCACGGTTGCCGAGGTTGCAGACGAAACCTTCGCCGAGCGGTTTCCGCATCAGGAAAGAGGCTGTTGCCCAAGCCCATCATGCCGCTGCGTTTTCTGCTTTCGTCGGGTGAACGCACCGCCGAGTCAACCAGCACAAGCCGCTTGATCTGATGGGGGTACCGAGCCGCCGCCTTGACTCCGATATAGCCGCCGAAGCTATGCCCTACCAGAGTTGCAGCCCCCATTCCCGAATGTTCAATGACGGCACTTATTTCCTTGGCGAACAGCCCTGTGGTGTAGTCGTATCTGTAGTCCGAGTCACCCATGCCGGTGAAGTCCAGACCAACCAGATAGTATTCGTCGGTCAGCAGCGGAGCGATGAAATCCCACCATCTGCTGTGGGCAAACATACCGTGGGCGAGCAGAATGCCGGGGCGGTCGGGGCTTCCCCAGCACCGATAATGGACCTCGCAATCCACCACCTCTACGCGGTTTTTGCTGGCTTCAGAATCTATGGCCTCCCTGAACCATGCGGGCAGGCTCGACTCTGCTTTCGGCCTCATTCGAGAACCCTCAGGCCCGATAGCTCGAAAACCGCTTGAGGTGGTGGTCCCTGTTGCCGAAGAGGTTTTCTATGGCGGTGATTCGCTTAAAGTAATGGCCTATTCTGAGTTCTTCGGTCATGCCCATGCCGCCGTGTAGCTGAATGGCACTCTGGCCAACGAAGCGGGCGGCCTTGTCGGCATAACTCTTGAAGGCCGAAACAGCCTTGAAGCCCTCCTCTGTTCGCCCCTCTTCCAGGCGCAGACAGGCCATATACATCAGCGATTTGGCCTGCTCGTGCTCAATGAACATATCAACCATTCGGTGCTGAAGAACCTGAAAGTTGCTGATCGGCTGGCCGAACTGGGTTCGAGTTCTGCAGTATTCCACCGTGTCCCTGTAGAGCACTTCCATGGCCCCGACCTGCTCCGAACAGGCGGCCAGAATGGCATCATTGAGGACCTCTTCAATGATCGGCCAGCTACTACCCTCGGATCCAAGCAGAGAGGTCTTGTCCAGAGCAACGTCCTGAAGCGTGACCTCAGAGGCCCGCATACTGTCAACTGTCGGATAGTCCCGAGTGGTCAGGCCGGTCACACCCTTGTCTACAAGGAAAAGGCTGACGCCTTCCCGAGAACGCTGGTCGCCGCCGGTTCGAGCGGAGACAATGAAAAAATCAGCCGCCGGACCGTTCAGGACCACCGACTTGTATCCATTCAGCAACCAGCCATCACCCTTTTTCTCGGCACTTGTGGTCAGGTCTGCCGTGTTGAAGCGCCCCTGAGGTTCGGCATAGGCGAAGGCACCCTGCCGAGTGCCGTTGGCGATGCCGTGAATGTAGGCGGCCTTTTGCCCGGCGTTGGCCAGCCGGCGCAACAGCCCTCCCGCCAGAACAACTGTCGGAATGTAGGGTTCCACCACCAGGCCTTTGCCGAACTGTTCCATCAGCAACATCAGATAGGATGGTGGCGCGTCGAAGCCACCGTCTTCTTCCGAAAAGAACATGCCAAGCCAGCCCTGGTCGGCAAACAGCTGCCAGTTTTTTTCGCTGAATCCTGAGTCGGACTGGACAATTTTGGTCCTTTGTTCGAAGTCGTAATCATTCTGGATGAACTTGGTGACGCTTTCCTGCAAAAGCACCTGTTCTTCTGAGAGCGAAAGATCCATTATTGAGAACTCTTATAAAATCTGACTTGCGTATTGTGAAATCGGCAGAGGGAACGCCGAAGGTCAAGGATAGCACAAAATCCTGTTTTTCTGAGCCACCCCAGGCCCTGCTTCGGCAGGACTCTTCGTTATAATGCCGAGTGCACTCGCCCTTCAACTCGCAGAATGCTCATGCTGAAACAAATCCTCGATTTTGCAGGCTACTCCGGAATTCTGGCTTCAGTGGCCAGAATCGCCTGCCTGGTGCTGTTTCTGGCCGGTCAGGCCATGGCGGCACCTGTCGAGTCAACCAGCGTCAGGGCTGCTGTTCGGGACTATGGTGTCAACACACGAGACCTGGAGGCTTTGACCGATTTTCTTGAGGACTCGGTTGACCAGGGGGAGCTTCCCAACGCACTCGTCCATGTTTACCGCAGAGGCCAGCTGGTCTGGTCAACTCGAGTGGGCTATGCCGACATTGAAGCGAAAAGGCCCATTCGCCGCAACAGCATTTTTCGTATTTTCTCCATGACCAAGCCCATCACGGCGGCGGCGGTGATGGTGTTGGTTGACGACGGCCTGCTCTCGCTACAGGATCCCATCAGCCTTTATTTGCCGGAGTTTCGCAATATGCAGGTCCTCTCTTCTGAGGACGGTGCAGCACCCAAGCCCGCCGATTCACCGATACGAGTACGTGACCTGCTGACGCACACGGATGGCTTTACTTACAGCTTTGTTGCATCCCCTCTGCAGAAGAGCTATGTTGACCTGGGCATTGAATTCGGCAACCCTCAACCGGAGGGCAAGACGTATGATTCGCTTGCCGATATGACCAGAGCACTGGCCACGCTTCCGCTTTTGCATTCACCCGGTTACGCCTGGTCTTACGGTGTCGGCCTGGATGTTGCCGGCCGTCTGATCGAGGCGGTCTCGCAACAAGCCTTCGATGTTTTTTTGCAGGAACGTCTGTTCGAGCCTCTGGGCATGAAAGACACCGCTTTTTCTGCGTCTGGCCGCCGCCTGACCACCCTGTACACTTTTGCTGTTGACTCCGAGACGGGAGAGACGCTGAAGCCGCCGAGGCTTGAGGTGAGGGATGCACCGGTTGACAGTGCCTGGAGTGAACCGCCGCCGGTACTCTCCGGCGGTGGCGGCCTGCTGTCCACGGCCGACGATTATCTACAGTTTGCCGGCATGTTGCTGGAACAGGGGCGAAACCCCGAGAATGGCAAAAAAGTGCTCAGCAGACACGCAGTTCGAATGCTGATGGCCGACCATATGTCTCCAGCCTACGGGCTGGGCAGAGTATCCGTTTCGCCATCCTACCTCTATCCAGACGGCAACATTTCCGGCCTCGGCTTTGGTCTCGGCGGTGCGGTGCAGGTTAATCCGGCGCGTGAAACATCGGTTTATTCACCCGGCAGCTACACCTGGGGCGGAGCCGCCGGTACCCTGTTCTGGGTTGACCCCGAAGAAGACCTGGTGGTGATATTCATGACCCAGGCCATCAGCCTCGGTCGAGCGGATCCGGTTGACAGAATACAGGCCGTTCTGGCCAATCTGGTCTATCGGTCTCTTGAATAAAACGATTCTTCGCTCAGACGCTACGCTCTTCTCTGCCTGGGCTCGATGCAATCAGGGCTGAAGCATTCGCTTTCGGCGAGCCTTGGTTCCGCCTTTCGGCGTTATCCTGTTACCATGACGTTGGTTGCAGCCAGCCTGCTCACCTTTCCGGTCGGCTGGCTGGCCAGTCTGGAGAGTCCGGGCAGGCTGTTTGAATGGATGCTGTTTTCGCCTGTTCAGAGAATCGGCGCAGAGCTCTATTTTTTGCCTCTGGAGGCGGCACTTGACCGACACCAGTGGTGGCGACTGCTGACACCCATGTTTCTGCATTTCAGTGTTTTTCATCTGGTGCTGAATTTGCTGTGGGTCTGGGAGTTGGGCCGAAGGATAGAGCTTGGCAACACAGGCCTTGTGCTGCTGGCAACGACGCTGGTGTCATCTGTTTGTGCCAACCTGACTCAATATGCGATGGTTGGCCCAAGCTTTTTTGGCGGCATGTCGGGCGTGGTTTTTGGTTTTCTCGGCTTCTCGCTGGTCTGGGATGGCCGCCGCCCCGGCCAGAGATCGGGCCTGAACGGGCTTCTGTATGCGGTGCTGATTGGCTTTATGCTGATCGGATTTACCGGCCTGCTGGATTTTCTGGTCGGCCCAATCGCCAACGGCGCCCACCTCGGCGGCTTTTTCGGCGGAGCCGGAATGGCCTTTTTACTCAGATTGTCGGGTCGATGGCCGGCCGAACCGGCTGAACCGGCTTAAGGAGAATTGAATATGCGAACACACCAACCGAAGAGCGTTCATCTGGCCGATTATCGCCCGCCAGACTTTTTTATTGACGAGACCGAGATGAGAGTGGACCTGTTTGAAGATCGTGCCGAGGTCGTCACAAACATGACATTGCGCCGAAATCCCGAAGTCGATGGCACACCTCCTCTGGTGCTTGACGGTACGCCAGATCTGGCCACGGAGTCGATAGAGGTGGACGGCGAGACCCTCTCACCCAACGCATGGCAGATAAATACAGATCGGGAAAAGCTCACCATTCTGAATATGCCCACCCGCTTTCGTTTACAAACCAAAGTTCAAATCAGGCCACAGGACAATACTCGGCTTGAAGGCCTGTATCGTTCCGGCAACATGTTTTGTACTCAATGCGAGGCCGAGGGATTTCGCAACATCACCTGGTATCTGGATCGGCCCGATGTGCTCTCAAGGTTTACCACCACACTGTGTGCCGACAAGAAAGCCTGTCCGGTTCTTTTGGCCAACGGCAATCCGGTGGCTTCGGGTCAGGCCGACTCAAGGCACTGGGTTACCTGGGAGGATCCATTCAGAAAGCCGGCCTACCTTTTCGCCATGGTGGCCGGAGACCTTGAACAAAGGGAGGATTTTTTCGTCACCCAGTCGGGCCGCCGAGTGACTCTGCGCATCTTCAGCGAGGCGCACAATATCGACAAGGTTGACTGGGCCATGGACAGCCTCAAGCGTTCCATGCGGTGGGATGAACAGGTATATGGCCGTGAGTATGATCTCCAGATATTCATGATCGTGGCGGTCGAGAGCTTCAACATGGGTGCGATGGAAAACAAGGGCCTGAACATCTTTAACACCGCCTGTGTGCTGGCCAGCCCCGACACCACAACGGACAGTGCCTATCAGCAGATCGAGTCCATAGTGGCGCATGAATATTTCCACAACTGGTCGGGCAATCGAGTAACCTGCCGAGACTGGTTTCAGCTCAGCCTGAAGGAAGGCTTCACCGTTTTTCGTGACCAGCAGTTTTCGGCCGATATGGGCTCGCAGACAGCAGCCAGAATCAACGATGTGGCTACTCTGAGGGCGGCTCAGTTTGCCGAGGATGCCGGCCCGATGGCCCATCCGGTACAGCCGGATAACTACATTGAAATCAACAATTTCTATACGGCTACCGTTTACGAAAAGGGGGCCGAAGTGGTGCGCATGATTCACCGTTTGCTGGGCCGGAAGAAGTTTCGGGCAGGTGCCGACCTTTATTTTTCCAGGCACGACGGCGAAGCCGTGACTGTCGAGCATTTTGTGGCCGCCATGGAGGACGCCAACGAAGCCGATCTGCATCAGTTCAGGCTGTGGTATCGCCAGGCCGGAACTCCTCGATTGACCGTTGAAAGCCGCTATCATGCCGACCAGCAGGCACTGGATCTGAAAGTAACACAAGAGATTCCGCCGACACCCGGCCAGCCCGACAAGCAGCCGATGCATATACCCCTGGCAGTGGGGATGCTGTCACCCGGCGGCCAGGACATGCCCTTTCAAGTGGCCGAAAAGGATCTGGCCGCACTGGACGAGTCGGACTCTCATCACACGGCAGTCTTGTCCCTGACTCAGGCTCAACAGACATTTCGACTGACCGGGCTTGCTCAAAAGCCCCTGCCCTCACTGCTTCGCCAGTTTTCGGCTCCGGTCAGGCTGTTTTATGACTACTCCCGATCCGACCTGGCGTTCTTGCTGCGCCATGACAGCGATGGCTTCAATCGCTGGGAGGCAGGCCAACAGCTGGCCACGCAAGTGCTGACCGATCTGATTCAGGCAACCGAAAAGGCCGACCGAAAAGTCGACCCCGAACTGGTGTCAGCCATAGGTGCATTGCTGACAGAGGCGATTGAACGGCACGAGGATTCCACTTTTGATCGGTCGCTGATGACGGACATGCTGGCCCTGCCGTCCGAGGCCTGGCTGGCCGAGATGTTTGAGCCCGTCAATGTTATCGCCATTCACGAGGCCTGCGAAACGGTTTATCAACAGCTCGGTGAGGCTCATTCGGCATTGTTGCTCAAACTCTACAGGCTAAACCACGAAACCGAGGCCCCCTGGCAGCCGGATATTGCCGGCATAAGCCGCCGCGCAATGGCCAACACGGCTCTGCATTACCTGATGAAGTCCTCCGGTGAAAACCATCTGCCGCTGTGTCTGGCTCAGGCGAAACAGGCTCGCAACATGACCGACTATCATGCCGCGGTCAAGGCGCTGGTGCATCATCCGAATGCCGCCGTCCGAGCTCATCGGCCGGACATTCTGGCGCGGTACCGAAGCCGTTACGCCGACAATGAACTGGTGCTGGACCAGTGGTTTTCGTTGCAGGCCACCGATCCGCACGAAAGCACGATTGCGGCTGTGAAGGAGTTGCAGTCGAGGCCGGACTTCAAGCCCACCGTGCCCAATCGGGTCAGGTCACTGGTCGGTGCCTTTGCGTTTCGCAACCCAGTGCAGTTCCATCGCCTCGACGGACAGGGCTATGCCTTCGTGAGCGACCAGATACTGCATCTGGATGCACTCAATCCACAAATGGCCGCTCGACTGGCGACCGCTTTCAGCAAGTGGCGTAAATTCGACACCCTTCGACAGGATTTGATGAGCCAGCAGCTTCGCCGTATTCTGGAGGCCTCATCCCTGTCCAGAGGGGTTTTTGAGGTTGTCAGCAAAAACCTCGACAACTGATTTCAACCGGAGCAGGCATATGCGCTACCTTCATACCATGGTTCGAGTCACCGATCTCGAAGAGTCTCTCGATTTCTACTGCACCAAGCTTGGACTTCGGGAAGTTCGCCGATATGACAACGAGTCGGGACGTTTTACGCCGGTGTTTCTGGCCGTCGCCGACGACCTTGAGCGGGCCGCTCGCGATTCTGCACCACTCATTGAGCTGACTTATAACTGGGACCGAGAGGAATACTCCGGCGGCCGCAACTTTGG
>RKSB01000146.1 GCA_007571095.1 K189A clade bacterium
AGTCAACCCGAGTCATTTGAGCTTTCAAGCCTTCATAGCTGGGAACTGCTGGCCAATATAGAGGCGGCAACCGATCTGCTGGTCAATGCGCTGGAGCAAGGCCAACATATTCTGGTTATCGGCGATTACGATGCCGACGGTGCCACCGGCACGGCTTTGGCAGTCGATTTTTTGACTCGCTTCGGAGCAGACAGGGTTTCTTATCTGGTGCCCAACAGGTTTCATCACGGCTATGGTCTGAGCCTGAAGCTGGCTGAAGAGGCGTTGCGAGTGAAGCCTGATTTGATTGTCACAGTCGATCATGGTTCCAATAGCCTGGAGGGGGTTGATTTCGCACGTCAGCATAATATTCCGGTACTGGTGACCGACCATCATTTGTGCGGCGACCATCTGCCCGAGGCAGTCGTTGTCAACCCCAATCAACCGGGTTGCCGGTTTCCGAGCAAGCATCTGGCAGGTGTCGGAGTCATCTTTTATGTTCTGATCGCCCTGCGTGCCCGGTTGAGAAAACGGGGCTGGTTTCAGTCGGCTCCCGAACCGAATATGGCGAATGGCCTGGATTTGGTCTCTCTGGGCACTATTGCCGATGTGGTCACACTGGATTACAACAACAGATGCCTGGTTCAGCAGGGCCTTTTGATGATGCGTCAGGGCAGGGCACGGTTGGGTGTGGCGGCACTGGCAAAAGCCGCCAACATAAATCTGCAGAAAATAACCAGTGCCGATTTGGCCTATCGTCTTGCTCCCAGATTGAATGCCGCCGGCCGAATGAGCGATATGCGTCAAGGCATCGACTGCCTGTTGGCTGATACTCAGGACCAGGCAAAAAAACTGGCGGCCCGGCTGAGCAAACAGAACCAGCGCCGGCGAAATCGAGAGGGCATCATGAAAAAAGACGCTCGTCGCCTGATGCAACACTACTTTCAGTCGCCCGATCAACTGCCTTTTGGTATATGTCTGGCCAACAGGGAATGGCATCTCGGCCTGATCGGTATTATCGCGGCCCGGCTGAGGGATCACTGTCATCGTCCAGTGATGATACTGGCTCCGGCAGACGATTCGGCGGCGACAAAGGACAGCATGGAACCCGAAGACCTCTGGCGCGGCAGTGTGCGCTCCATCGAAGGTGTCCATATCTGTGACACCCTGGTTGAGATGGATCGCAGATACTCTGGACTGATGGAGACTTTTGGCGGTCATTCGATCGCCGCCGGCCTGTCTGTTCGCACCGCCGATCTGGGCCGTTTGCCGAAAGCCTTTGCGGAAGCCATTGAATCTGTGACCGGCGGAGTTCTGCCGAGCGACGAAATCGTTACTGACGGCCAACTCGAAAGCGATGAATTCACGCTCGAAAACGCCGCCTTGCTCAGCCAGCTTTCGCCTTGGGGCAAGGGGTTTCCGCAGCCAACCTTTCACGGAGTATTTGAACTGGGCGACCGAATGGCTTTCGGTCATGTCGTTCGGTTTACGGTACGCCCTCTGAAGGCTACGAACTTCTGGTTGACGGCGGTCGCATTCAACATGGCTGGCGAGGATTTTCCAGAACCTTCAAGTCGATTGAAGCTGGTGTACGAACTATCGGTCAACAGCTATGCCGGCATCGATTCCGTCCAGCTGGTGATTCGCCACTGGCAGACTTTGTGAGCGCGCACCCTGTGTTGAAATTTGCTCGTTGCACTCTTGCGGTCGTATTGCTGGCGGCAGTGCCGTTTGTCGCCTGTGCGGCGTCTCTTGATCTGGTACGTGAGGGCCAGCCAGCTCAGCTTGTCGAGCTTTATACCTCACAGGGCTGCAGCAGTTGCCCGCCCGCTGACCGGTGGCTGAATGCCTTCAGTGAAAGGGCGGAACTCTGGACATCAGTTGTACCCGTCGCCTTTCATGTTGACTACTGGAATTATCTGGGCTGGCCGGATAACTTTTCGGATCGTCGATACAGCACCCGCCAGCGAGCCTATCGGCGAGCCGGTGCGATTGCCAGCGTATATACGCCTGGCTTCGTGGTGGATGGCCGAGAATGGCGAGGCTATTTCAGCAGATTGTCCCTGCCGAATGCGGAGCCCCTCGACACCGGAAAATTGCGACTCACCAGCAGGGATGGCCAAATGCTTCTGCTGTGGCAGCCGAAGCATTGGCATTCAGACCATGCAGACTATGTAGGTAATCTGGCTATCATGGGTTTTGATTTTGAGGTCAAGATTGACCGCGGAGAGAATCGCGGCCGAAGATTGCATTATGATTTTGCAGTACTGCATTTCGACAAGACTCGTCTGAAGTTTGAGCAAGCACAGGGCCACTGGCGAGCGGCTTTGCCCTTGCCGGCTACTTTGCCGACAGCTCTACGCTACGGTATCGCCGGTTGGGTCATTCCTGCTGGCGGAGTCAAGCCGATTCAGGTGCTGGGCGGCTGGGCTGATATAAACTCTTTGACCGCCGGTTTGTAGCGTCGACCGCTATGGGCCGCTCGCTTTATTGCCACCTTTTGTAAGGATAATTTTGTCATGACAGATCGTTTGCATAACAATCCTCCCGAAGGGCTTTCCGAAGGCTCGTGGGCTGCCAGAGACCTGAAGTCGCTTCTGCATCCGGTTACCAATCTTGCTCTGCACAGTCAGCGTGGCCCGCTGGTGGTGGTACGTGGCGAAGGAGTTCGAGTGTGGGATGAGAATGGCCGCGAGTATATTGAAGGCATGGCCGGGCTTTGGTGCACTGCCCTCGGCTATGGCAATGAGGAGCTTGCCGAAGTTGCCGCCGAGCAGATGCGTCAACTCAGCTACAACCACATGTTCGCCGGCAGAAGCCATCCACCGGCGATACGTCTGGCCGAAATGCTGAAAGACATGTTGCCGATGGATGTCGGCAAGATCTTTTTTGGCAATTCGGGCTCCGATGCCAATGATACGCAGGTCAAGCTGGCGCGCTATTACAACAATGCAACAGGCCGTCCTCGGAAAAAGAAGATTATCAGCAGAACCAAGGCTTACCACGGAACTACCGTGGCCAGCGGATCGCTCACCGGCCTGCCACCGTTTCACGCCGATTTTGATTTGCCAATCGACGGCGTTCTTCACACGGATTGCCCTCATTACTATCGTTTCGCCGAGCCGGGCGAAAGCGAAGAGGAGTTCACCGACCGGCTGGCGAACAGCCTGAGTCAACTGATCGAGCGCGAATCACCCGATACGATTGCCGCTTTCATAGCGGAGCCGGTTATGGGTGCCGGAGGCCTTATGGTGCCGCCGACAAACTACTTCGACAAGATTGTGCCGATTCTGAAGGAGCACGACATTTTGCTGATTGACGACGAGGTGATCTGTGGCTTCGGTCGAACCGGCAACCCCTTTGGTTGCCAGACCTACAACTTCAAGCCGGACACCATGAGTATGGCCAAGGCCTTGTCTTCGGCCTATCTGCCCATCAGTGCAGTTGCGGTGCCCGACTATATGCACGAGGTTTTTATAGAGCAAAGCCGCAAGATCGGCATGTTCGGTCATGGCCTGACTTACGCCGGCCATCCTGTGTGTGCTGCGGTAGCGGCCAGAAATCTCGAGATTATGGCCAGAATAAATCTGTTTGACCAGGTGAAGGCCAAGGCACCCGTTTTTCAGAGTCGGTTGCGTACTCTGGCCGATCACCCTCTGGCCGGCGAAGTCAATGGCGTGGGCCTGCTGGGTGTGGTTGAGATCACTCGCAACAAGAGCACCAAACAGCTTTTTGATCCGGCTGACGGAATGGGCCTCAAATGCGCCGATGCCTGTGCGGAAGCGGGCCTGATTATTCGCTTTATCGGCGATCGACTGGTTGTTTGCCCGCCCCTGATTATTACCGAAGCCGAGATCGACGAACTGTTCGAATGCTTTCGGGCAGGCCTTGATGCAGTGCTGGAGCTGTGTCGAGGCAAGCTGGACTGATTGTTTTGCGGCTTTGGCCAGTGTTCGTCCATTCCTGCGTGGTGCTGACTTTCAGGATTCTGCTCGGGCGGTTTTGTCGGTGCCGGCGTTCAAGAGCAACACTGTGAGTCGCACAGGCAGGCGTTTGTACAAACTTCAGGCTGGGCAATGAAGCCACTGGCTGAACGGATGAGACCCGACTCAATCGACTCGT